>NZ_JAACKB010000265.1 GCF_010892395.1 Sulfurovum sp. bin170 | reverse complement strand
CTGATATTATTTTGCAATATACTATTAAACCTAATTTATATGGAACTTTTGTTGCCACTTTTCTAAAAATACCTGTTATAAATAATATCTCAGGATTGGGGACAGTTTTTTTAAAAGATAAATTTGTCTATAAATTTGCAAGAGTATTATATAAAATTATCTTAAGATTTCCAAAAAAGATTTTTTTTCAAAATCAACATGATTATGATATGTTTGTCGAAAAAAAAATAGTCAAATCTAATTTATGTGATGTAATTCCTGGTTCAGGAATTAATAGTGATAAGTTTAGCCCCCAAAAGAAAAAAGATAGCTCCTCCTTATCTGTTACTTTTTTAATGATTGCTCGACTGATAAAAGATAAAGGGATAATAGAGTATATTGATGCTGTTAAAATACTCAAAAGAAAATATCCAAATACTAAATTTCAATTGATTGGTTCACTCTATCCAGGTAATCCTTCAGCTATATCAAAAGAGATGCTAGATGGGTGGATAGATAGCAACTATATAGAGTATTTGGATTTTTCTGATGATATGGAGCAGATAATCTCAAAAGTTGATTGTGTTACTCTTCCATCTTATCGTGAGGGTTTATCTAGAGTACTTCTTGAATCTGCTAGTATGGCTAAACCTATTGTTACAACTGATGTTGTAGGTTGCAGAGATGTTGTAGAGCATGGTGTTAATGGTTTCCTCTGTGAGGTAAAAAATGCTAATTCTTTAGCTATGGAGATGGAGAAGATTATTCTCATGACTCCACAAGAGAGAACTGAGATGGGAAATAGAGGTAGAGAGAGAGTAATAGGGAAGTTTGATGAGAAGATAGTTATAGAAAAATATCTTAATTCTATCTCTAAAATTTTAAATAAAAAAGTTAAAAAAGAGTTTAAAGTTGGTTATTTTAATTAATTTTTAATCTTTAATATGATATAATCAGTTTAATTTAAATAATAAAAGGTGGGATTTATGTACAGAGTTGTAATCATGATGTTTGCTATGTTTTTAATAATTGGGTGTGGTTCATCTAGTTCTTCAAGTGAGGGGAATTCAGCAAGCAAAGAAAAAATTTTTGATGAAGAAGAGGTTTCTGGTGGAGTAGTTCAAAAAGATTTAAAGATTTCTCTTTATTCAAATGAATCGAAACTACTAACTGCAGTTAGTATAACAGAAGGTACTCAACTTGAAAATAAGAATAGAGAGATTATTAATAATCCTAAGTTAGTTATAACCCATGGAGATAGTATTAAAACTAGAGAAGATAACTCTAGATTAAATGTTGTAAAGAGTGAGATAAAATTTACAGATGGAGATGGGAATAAAGTAACTCTTACTAAGCCTATTACGCTATCAATAAAAGCACCTGTTGGCTCAAAACCTGGAGACAGCGTTTTGGTGGATATCCCTGATGGTACTACAGTTTCTAAAATTCAAAGGCAAGAGAAAGAAACACTTCTATATGTTGACATAAATGGTAAAGTTACAGTTCTTTCTGAAACTAATATAGATCCAGAGATAGATATTACAATAACTATTACAAAGCAGGCAGATGGAAGCACAATAACTACTCAAACTGGTAGCGAAGGTGGTAGTTAATGATAGTAGATATAAGACTTTCAACTTATATCTACTTCTACTATTAATCTCTCCCCTCTATCTATTTGCAGATGATTTTAAAAATCATCTCTCCCTTCAAGGCTATACAGGTCTTATCAATACTCCAAATGCACAAGTTATAGAAGAGGGTAGTGCTGTTTTTCAGTTTAATAATCAATTTGATAACCATCTTAGGTTCTATGAGAATAAAGACTCTACTGCTTCCGAGGAGAGTTATATTTTTGGAATAGGTTTTTTATCATCCTTGGAGATAACAGGACGATTGGTAAATTCAGAAGAGCCTACATTTATTCGTGATCTTTCAGCTAGTATTAAATATAAACTTCCGTACGAACATGAGTATCTACCCAATTTTGCAGTAGGGGCACAGGATATTGGTAGTGCTTCTAGTTATTATAACAACACTTATGCTGTTTTGGATAAGGAGTTTTGGTCATTGCGAACATCCATTGGTTATGGAAAAGCAGGTGATAATAAAAGTGGCAAACGGATGGATGGTGTTTTTGGAGGAGTAGAGTTTCAAGCTACTGATTGGCTCTCTGTTATGGCAGAACATGATGGAGAAGAAAATCATGTAGCGATGCGTCTAGGTATACCCAACTCAATCTTATCTAGTTTTAATATAAACAGTATTATTACTCAAAATTTAACAGAATCAGCAACCAGTTTTGCAGTCAATATTGCTGTTCCACTTTTTGGTAAAGAGAAGATAAAAAGAGCCAAGACAGAGAAAAAACTAGAAAAAGAGCGTATAGATTTTTCAAAAAAAGATAGCATCCAAAAAGTTGAAAGAGCAGAGACCTCTTTATCTCTTAATAATAAAGAGAAAAGAAGCCTCTCCTCACCTCTTGAATTACAGAAAAAACTAGCAGATTTTGGATTTGAAAATGTGAAAGTCGGTAGCTATGGGGACGGAGTTATCTATGTAGAGTGCGAAAATAGCATCTTTGACCATAATGATTTGGATGCTTTGGGATATATTATAGGCTCTATTGTTGATAGTGACTTGGACTATAAGTACTACACAGTTACTCTACTAAAGAGTGGTCTACAGACAGTATCTCTTGGTGGAAGTATTGTTCGTTATCGAAATTATCTCAAAGACCCTACTCCACATCATCTTCTCAGAATTAAAAGTAATCTAGTTGTTACGAGAGATTTTGACAACTCAGAAGTTAAGTTTGTTGGTAAGAAACTTAATAGTAGTCGTTTTAAACCCAAAGTTGAACTCTCACCAGGATTGGTGACTACTGTTGGAACAGAGGTTGGAGTTTTAGACTATCTTGTCTCTCTTCGTGCAAATCTATATACATCACTATATGATGGATTGATAGTATCTGCTATGTATGAGTCACCTATGGTTCACAGTAACGATTTTGATGATGATAAGGTATATGGTCAGATGTATAGTGATAAGCTAGACTCTAGATTGGTCAATGCTGGAGTTCATCAGACTCTACACTATAATAATATTTTAAGCACAACCTCTATTGGTAGGTTCTATACAGACTATATAGGTGTAATGAATCAGACAAACTTAGCCTCTACATCAGGAAATCATGCATTGAGTATGAAATTGGCTTTTTTAGACAACAGAGATAGTATTGAGAGTGATGAGCGTAAGGTATATCTTGGAACATACCGTTATCTATATGAACCATTTGACCTTTTTGGAGAGGTTACTTATGGTCAGTACTGGAATCAAGACAGAGGTTTTACACTTAAATTAAAGAGATTTTTTGATGATACTGAAATATCATTCTACTATACAAAAGCTGAATTTCATCAATATATTGGAGCAAGAGTATCTTTCCCTTTAACATTTAGGAAAATAGCTAAAGCATCAAGTTTTGGGCAAATCAAAGGAAAAAGCGATTTTAACTATGGATTAAGAACCACAATTAGAGAATCAGATGGAAGTAATAGATTAGCTCCCTCTGGTGGAATAGTACCAAAATCAGATTTTGAGCTTGAGAGCTACTATCTAAATAGAGACCGTCTTGGAGCTTCATATATAAAAGAGCATATAGAAAGAATGCGTAAAGCCTATCTGGAGTATAAATAATAAAGAATATAT
>NZ_JAACKB010000045.1 GCF_010892395.1 Sulfurovum sp. bin170 | reverse complement strand
TGTGGATGTTGATAAGTCAGGAGATACCACAACTGCCACCATCAAAATAGGGGATAAAAAAGTAGAGGTAGCCGTGCATGATAGTGGAACCATGGAAGGGAAAGTAGAGTTAGAGGATAAAGAGGGCAATCTTGTTACTTCATCTATCCAAATAGAATTGAGCAAAAGTAAAACTTCTGTTGATGCAGAGGGAAATGTGGAGACTACGGTAGAGACAGATAGTGGTGCTACGATAAAAACAACATTGGGTATTGATGGTTCAGTTGGACATGAAGTTAAATCAAAAGATGGAGTGAGTGTAGCTATCTCAGCAATTCCTGGCTCTAAAATAGAGGTAGATAAAGATGGAAATGTGGAAATCACATCAGCCATTGAAAAAGATGGTTTTATCTATAAAGCAGTGGCAACAACTAATACTAAGGGAGAGATTCAAACCAAATTTATCAAAATTGATGTGGCAACAGGGAAAGAACAAGAGATTAATACTCTCGCACCAACAACCCCATATGTCGCTGGAAGCAAAGCAGAGATAGTTGAGCTTGATGATTTAATTTATATCCAAACCACAACACCACTTGATGGTTCATTAATCATAGAATAGGAGAAGATAATGAAAAAAATAGTTTTGATACTGGTATCAGCAGTAGTAACCGTAAGCTTTACAGCTTGTGGGAGTAGCAACAATAGTACTCCAACAGAAGAGAATCAACCCGTCGCAACTTCCACTCCTGTGGTAGAGGGGACTACTCTGCAGAAAATAGATATAGATGTTAACTGTACAACACCACCTGCTATCTCGACCTATATAGAGCTTCAAAAAGGTGATAAAATTGTTAGTAAGGAAGTCAACACCTCTATCCGTACTTTTCATGATGAAAATGATGTGAAGAGCGTCTGCTTGGAGCATGGTAAAGCGTATATTGAGAGGGAGGAGTAGAAAGAGTTTTAAGTTTGGTTTATGCTACCCCATTTTTATGGGTGTAGCAATAGACCATCTCCCACCCCCAAAAAACAAGCACAACTTTTTGTAGTTTTAATCCTTGCTCTATATAGTTTTGCACCAACTCATCTTTTTGGTAATCATCAAGTTGATTTTGAGCCTTGTGAACTAAAATATCTATCTCTTTTTGGGTTGGCTTCTTTTTGCCTCGTTTTATATATTTGAACTCTAGCAATCCTACGAACTCCACATAAGGATTAAAAGGTTTGAGTAGAATATCAGCAAACCCTTTATTTAACTCATTTTCGCTTTTGATGACATAATATGGGGTCAAAGAGAGATAAGCTAAAAACATTGATTTGACAGTCTGTTCATTGTAGATATAGTCTCTAATCCCTGTGTTCTCTTTTATCATTTTGGCTAAATATTTGAATATTTCTAAATCACCATGCAAAGCAAACTCAGCCAATAAATCAGATAACTTATCTATATTTATCTCAAAAACCTTTTCTAACTCCAAAGCATCTATCAAAAAATCTATATCTATCCGTTTGACTGTCTCATTTGGTATTTTCAGATTTAGTTTCAGTTGTCTATCTTTTATCGTTACCAATCCTAGATAAAACATAAAAGATTTAAAGTTATTCTCTTTTTGCAAATTCAAAGCACTAAAATCTTGAACTAGATTGGCGATAGATACAGTCTCTCCACCGATTAGAGTCTGCAAAGTTTTGAAGTTTCCATTGAGCTTTTTATTGGTATAGATAATGGTTCTAAGTTTGGAGTAGTCGCTTCGCACATTGATATCTATCATCTCTCTTGGGAGTTTGTAATTGGATAAAAACTTATTGATAAAATATAAAATCATATCGGTATTGTAAATCGCTTCTGTGCTGTCTTCACTAAATATATAGTTATTGTACCACTCTTGGAGCAGTGCTATATCTACTTTGTCTTCTATATCAAATGCTTTGAGTGTATGGTCTAGTTCGTCACTATTTAACCCAATTAAGTTATGAAACCTATTGTTGAGTGAAATATTTTCCCCAATATTAAACCCACTGGTCACATCATACATGGTCATGGGGGTTACCCCTGTTATAAACATCCTCTTTATGGGTGCATCGTTTCCAGAAGTTCCTACTTTTAGTGTGGTAAAAAACTGTTTAAATGAGGCTGTCTTTTTTGAGACGATATTTAGGTAGTCCTCTTTGTTATTGAGTAGTAGTTTATTGGCGAAGTTGTCGTATTCGTCTATTAAAATATAAAGTTTGAGTTGGCGTTTAAGGATATAATCAAATATTTTATTAAACATAGATATGGGATTATCATTTTTAAACTTTATATCTAAGTTGTATCGCTCTACAAAACTTTCTAATTTAAGTTGTAAAACATATCTAAAACTCTTCTCCACATCATAAATATCAATAGCACTAAAATCAAATCTCAAAACTAAATAGCTACTTGCCTCTTTAGTTTTATGATTAAGTATATAGGTATCCTTAAAAATAGTGTTAAATTCATCTTTGAAATAGAGATCATAATAGGCTTCAAGTATGGCAATCCATAGTGACTTACCAAATCGTCTAGGACGCAGAAATATTAGATACCTGCTACCATACGCTTCTAGTTTGGGGATATAGTCTGTTTTATCTATAAAAAAATAATCTTCCTCTTTGAGTAGTTTAAAGTTGCTTATGCCATAGGGTATCTTTTTCATTATTTTTCCTTGATTCGACACTGTTATTATATCAGATTAAAATATCAGTTTAAGAGAATCCTTCGTGAACTACCCCTAGCTAAAGAGCTAGAGGCTTCCTAACTAGCAGACTCCAACAAGTCTGAATTTGAAAGGCTTTCTGGTTTATAGTCTTGAAGGCTAATTCCTAGCCCAAGAGACT
>NZ_JAACKB010000044.1 GCF_010892395.1 Sulfurovum sp. bin170 | reverse complement strand
ATTATATTCATTCGGAATCGGAGACTTTAGTCCCGAATATAGCGAGGCTAAAGCCATCGATTCCAATCTTTTTGAAATTAATTTTGGGTAGGTACTTATCTCTCTAAAAAACAAAAATAAACAACAATTAAAATAAAGATGCTAAAATTACATTAAAAAGTAAATAGCATGGATATTTTGTATTTTAACGAGATAGAGACTAGGGGCGTAACTAAGCAGTACAACAAGGTTATTAAATTTCTGCAAAAAGATGACTTCAAATCAGCAGAGGTGAAAAAGATAGCCAACAGTGACTTTTTTAGAGCTAAATTGGATTATGAAAATAGGCTTCTCTTCAAGATAGTATCTTATGATGGGGTAAGTTATATTTTGCTTTTGGAGATAATCTTTAACCATGAGTATGAAAAATCAAAGTTTCTAAAAGGTGTTAAGGTTGATGAGTCGTCTCTAAAAGATATTATAGATATACAAAAAGTAGAGGAGTCTGATAAGATTCCAATGAGCTATCTAAATAGTGACAAGAGTCTCGTTCACTTTTTAGACAAAGTTATCTCTTTTGATGAGACGCAAGATGAGATTCTCTATTTTCCTCCACCTGTTATTATTATCGGTTCAGCAGGTAGTGGAAAGACTGCTCTTAGTTTAGAGAAGCTAAAGATGTTAAATGGGAATATTCTCTATACCTCTCTCTCCTCCTATCTTGTGGATAATGCTACAGAGATATATTTTAGTAACCACTTTTCAAAAGATTCACAAGAGATAGATTTCCTCTCGTTTCATGAGTTTATTGACTCTATTGAGATTCCTGATACCAAAGAGATTAGCTTTCGAGAGTTTGATGGATGGTTTACGCGACACAAACAGAGCATAAGCATCAAAGAGAGTTATAAGGTTTATGAGGAGTTCAAAGGGGTACTAACAGGTGGAGTGATAGATAAAAACTACCTCTCACAAGAAGATTACCTTGGGCTTGGTGTCAAACAGTCCATCTTTACCTCAACGCAGAGAGAGGAGATTTATGAACTATTTGAGAAGTATCTACTCTTTTTAAAAGAGAATAACTACCACGATATAAATATCCTCTCTCATTATTACCTCAAAAAAGTGGATAAGAGATACGATTTTGTATTTATTGACGAGGTTCAAGACTTGACCAATATACAGCTCTTTTTGATTCTCTCTTCGCTGAAAAAGAGGTTTCAATTTATTCTAAGTGGTGATTCAAATCAGATTGTTCATCCTAATTTCTTCTCTTGGTCTCATCTTAAGACAATGCTTTTTAAGACGAGCAAAAAACAACTCAATATCCTAAAAGTGCTACAGACCAACTATAGAAACTCTCCAAAAATCACAGAACTATCCAATAATCTACTAAAAATAAAAAATCTTCGTTTTGGCTCTATAGACAAAGAGAGTACCTATTTGATTAACTCTATCTCTAAACATGAGGGGAGTGTAAACTTCTATAAAGATAGTGACAAACTAAAAAAAGAGCTCAATAAGAAGATTCAGAAATCAACAAAATTTGCCATATTGGTTATGGATAATGCTCAAAAAGCAGAGGTGAAAAAGTATTTTAAGACACCTCTAATATTCTCTATCCAAGAGGCAAAGGGGTTGGAGTATGAGAATATTATCTTGGTCAACTTTATCACTACAAACGATAAAGAGTTTAGAACCATTAGTGAAGGGGTTGAGCAAAAAGATTTGGAACATGACTTGGAGTTTTCAAGGGTTAAAGATAAATCAAACAAAGAGCTGGAGGTCTATAAATTTTATATCAACTCTCTCTATGTCGCATTTACACGAGCCATTGAGAACTTATATATTATCGAATCCAACAAAAAGCATAAGATTTTAGAGTTGTTAGATTTGGTAGAACAGCAGAAAAATGTCAAAATAGAGGTGAAGCAATCTACCCAAGAGGAGTGGAAAAAAGAGGCACAAAAACTCAAAAAGCAGGGTAAGCTAGAGCAATCAGAGGCGATTGAACAGGAGCTTAATCGAAACCAACCCAGCAAGATTATTTTGAGTGAAGGTGAATTGAAAGCTCTAAAAAAAGAGGCTTTTGATAAAAAACTCTATAATAAAAAAGTAAAAGATAGACTTTTTGATTATGCCAAACAAGATATAGATAGAGATTTACTGCAAAAACTAGGTGAATTTAAATATAAAAAGGCTGATAAGTTTTTAGCTGAATTAGAGAGGGATTTCAAAAATTTTCATAGCTTCTGTAAACAAGGAAAATTAAAAGAGATAAAAAAATATACTCAAAAGTATAACTCTATTTCATACTCCAATGAAGATGGTCTAAACGGTTTGATGATAGGGGCTATGAGTGGTAATGTTCCTACTATGGACTATTTTTTAGATGAGGGAATTGATAAAAATTTGAAAAACTGTAGAGGATTGGGTGCATTTGAACTCTCTTTACTTCATTATACTGATTTGGTTGACAACTGGTCAGAGAGATATTTTCAATATAACTCTTTTCATAATGTGGATGATGATAGAGAGAGATTTGAAAACAGTTTATCAATAAGTTATGATAAACTACAATATCCATATATAAAATATCAAATTGATAGAAAAATGATAAAAATATACCCTCATTCAATGGAGTATTTTTTATTGATATATTTTACTGCTCTAAAGGAGAAGATGACCAAAGATACATTGGAGAGTTATCGAGAGATGGTAGTTGAATTTAAAGGTTCAGTTGATGATTGCCTTGATATGAATGATTTTATGCACTATATTAAAGATATGCCATCAACTATTTTGCCTGATTACAGAAGAAAACGGCACTATATTAACTCAATCTTAGCAAAGAATGAGATAGATAGCAATAACTACTACAATAAAAAACTATTTGTACGAAGAAGTCGTGGCTGTTATGATTTGAATCCTAAGTTGAAGATATGGAGTTGAAAACCATAACAATGAGAGAGTTGTATCAAGACCACCCCTTAACTCTCTCCCACTCATAAGTGACAACATTACGCTTTTCACTATCAAACTCCACCCCTACAATATAAATCTCATTATAAAAAGCTTCATACTGTTGATGATAGTTTTTATCTTTTATCTGCTCCAAAGCCCCTGATTGATTAACTTTAAACTCAAAAATATAAACCTTGTCATCAATAAACACAGACAAATCAATTCGTCCATCATTTGTAACAGCTTCTGCTACAATCTTATCAAACCCTGCCCCTGCAAAGTAGGCATAGATAACCGAAGCATAAAAGCCCTCATATTTTTCTATATCATTTTTTGTAAAATTATGATAGGCAATTGAAGCAAAAAGAGATTTTAGAGTTATTTCAAGTGAATCTAAATCTCCCTCTTCTAGCTTATCTATTAATCCATTTTGAACATCACTCTTTTTAGTATGTTGCTCTATAAAATAATCAAGCAGATAAGAGTTAAAGCTCATTTTCGTCTCTAGGTTGGGATAATCAAGTATATACTCTATTTTTCTTCTTCTCTGCACAACCTCTTTAATGGTCAAATAGCCACTTTGAAACATAACAGTCTCAAGAGAGATTTTCTCTATATCAAAACTATCAAGAATGCTCTCTTCTACTTTTAGATTTTCAAACTTTGCTAGATTATAATTTCTCTGTTTAAATAGTTTTAGTAAAAAACTTGGTGTTCCTGTATTGAACCAATAGTTTTTATAGACATGACCACTATCAATAAAAAGTAAAATATCAAAGGGGTTATAGACTCTGTCTTTTAAAAAGTTATAACCATCATACCAAACCCTTAATTCCTCTAAATCAACACCTTCTAAATAAGGTTTAAAAGTGGTTTCTATATCTTGATGAGTATATCCACAAATATTACCATATTGAGGTAGCATAGATATGTCTCGTAGATTATTAAGACCAGAAAATATACTTGCCCTAGTAAACTTACTAACTCCTGTCAAGAAAGCAAATTTGATATATCGGTCACTCTCTTTTATTTGTGTATAAAATCTTTTAAGTATCTCTCTACACTCCTGTGCTACTTCCATTTGGTCAAGATTATCAAGAATGGGTTTATCATATTCATCTATAAGAATAATTACAGGTTTTTGATATTTTTCATAAGTCTTTTCTATGATTTGCTTAAAACAGATAGCATAATCTACTATATCAGAACACTCAATATTTAATTTCTCTTGATTATATCTCAATACCTCAAAAATCGTTCTTTTTAACTCATCGGTGCTTCTCACTCCACCCCAAGAGATTTTAATCACAGGATATTTATCTTCCCAATCCCATTTATCATGGATATGAAGTCCCTCAAAAAGCTTTTTATTCCCCTCAAATATCTCTTGAAGTGTATCTATAAACAGAGACTTACCAAATCTTCTTGGGCGAGAGAGAAATGAATATTTGTAATTATCTATCAAATCGTAAGCCATTTCGGTTTTGTCTATATATAGGTATTTTTGCTCAATTATTTCAGAAAATGTACTGATTCCTATTGGTAACTTTTTCATCTTATCACTCCAGCACTTCTCATTCGTCTCAATAGACCTTGTAGTCTCGGATAAGTAGATTGAATCTCTGCAATTTGTTGTTTAAATAGTGATTCTTCTCCTTGATAGGCAGATAACTCTTGAAGTTCTTTTAGATGCTCAATAGCTTTATCATAAGCATTTGTTTGTTTCTCATCAATAAGGTCATAAACTTTATCCCAAATACTGCTTCTCTTTTTAGCCAGTAACTCCATTTTATTTTTATGGGCAAATTCTTGTTGTTCTTTTCTTTTTTTTGTCTTTTCTCTATGCCACTCCTCTGAAAGCTCTATAATAGACGAAATAGTTCTTCTATCTGTAGTCTCTTCTCTGTTTTCAGATTTCCCTTTTGTAGCAAGTTCATAAAGATACCTATTGAAAACAGCCGACAGATTCTCTTCTCCACGACTCAACCGTATCAAAAACTCATCTCTCTTATCTTCTGAGAGTTTATCTATATATGATTCAATATCAATGGCTCTATTTGATTGCTCTTTACTCTCTTTGGAAGCAACGGCCACCATCCCCTCATCAATATTCCAAAATTTCATATAAGCTTTTTGAGCATTAGAGAGATTTTTTAAGCCAGATGGAATAGGAGGTTCCATGCTATCTTCATCTATATCCTCCTCTGCTAAAGCTTTTGGAGCAACTTTTAACCATGCAAGATATAGAAGACGAAAATCTCCTCCAATCAACTCTTCTCTTAGGTCAGTCAACTCATCTAGTAACCCATCCCCCTCCATCCAATCACCATACTCATCTTCATTAGAAAAATCCAAATCTAAAATAATATGTTGTTTATCTTGTGATAACCAATGACCAATCTCACTAGAGATACAAAAAGGAGCTATTTGGCTCATATCAATTAATGAAGAGGGAAGACGAAACATCAATCGCCGTGCTCCCCAATTTGCCACATACAACATCATATCAAAATGTGTTGCCATTAACTCCTCTTCATTTCCACTAAAGTCTCCATAGTGATAAACAAATGTAGCTTGATGAGAAGTAACATTAGCTCGACTCGAAAGTGAAGCGACATCTTTTCTCTCTTTGCTTGTTAGAGCAGAGTCCATTTTCCGAAACTCATAGTATTGATATTCACTCATTAATAATAGCCTTTAGACATAAAGTTTAGTATCTCATTTTTTTTCATCTCAATCATTCTTTGTGCTTTATTATTATATCATATTATTACTAATCCAACCCATCACAAACAGCATCTATATATCTCTCATTGTCTTTAGCCCAATGCCAATGAATTAAGCTTTTTTTGAACCAAATAGTTCGGGTGTAAACACGCCGATTCCGAAAATGCAGATTGCATATACGGAACCGATGGCT
>NZ_JAACKB010000264.1 GCF_010892395.1 Sulfurovum sp. bin170 | reverse complement strand
TACTCTCTTTTTCAAGAGTTTTTGTTATTTTTTCTATGTAGGTTTTTAATTTCATTTTTTATTGACATTTTAGCATAATTTTTTTTCCGTAGTTTTCAGATCTATAAACTTGAACCCCTCTAAGGCAAATCCTGCAAATATGGAGAGATACAGCACGGCAATACCACCCCCAAAGAGACCCTCGGAGAAGAGTTTATGTCGATTATCTATCATCTTGATACCACCAACCAACATCGCCATACCCACCACAATACCGATAAGTACACGCCCCCATATAGGAATCCAATCTTTGTCAATGGAGTATTTTAGGAAGAGACCAATGCCTAAGATAAAGGCTACAATGGCTATTTTCAAGATAATATTTCCAAAGAGAATCTCTTCTAAAGAGGTGTCACCAAATCGCTCTTTTAGGTTGTCTATAAAGCTTGGTTCAGGTGATCTCGGCTCCACTACTCTTGGTTTTGGAGGCTCTTTTTTAGTGACAATAGATTTAATGGTCACTTTTGGCTCGATAACCTTGGGCTTAGTAACAACAGGTTGTACAACTTTAGAGACTATCGGTTTGATTGGTTCTCTACAAGATTGTTTTAAACTCTGTTGTATCTCCTCTAATCTATTTTGGATATTAGAAAGCTTCATGAGAATGGTGATGATAAGGACAAGTAAAATTAGTATGATTAACTCCATGGGGTACTCCTATATTTTTTTAAATTATATCTGAATTATTCTTAAAGTGCAAAGTGATACTATACACTTTGTACTATTTTTAGGAAACAAAAACTTTAGTTGCATCAAACAATAAGCGAGGCTAAAGCAATCGGTTCCTTATATGCAATCTGCATTTTCGGAATCGGCGTGTTTACACCCGAACTATTTTTTAGATATAATTGCAGAAAAAAAAAGATGATAAGATGAACAACTCAAACAACCCGCTTCACGGCATAAAACTAGAACAGATAATCAAAGAGCTTGTAGAGCATTACGGATGGGAAGAGCTTGGAAAAAAAGTAAGAATCAACTGCTTTAACAACAACCCACATATCAAAGCCTCTCTCAAATTTTTGAGAAATGTTGACCATGAGTGGGCGAGGATTAAGGTGGAGAAGCTTTATATTAAGATGAGAGAAGAGGCTAGGTAAACTTCACCTCTATTAGAGATTCACCCTCTCGAATCGTACCAATTTTATGTTTTTCCAAAACAATAGATTTATCACAAGTCACAATCACAGGGGTGATGATTGCTTTGCCTTTGGATTGAATAAAATCAAAATCCACAGAGAGAATAGGACAGCCAAACTTCACCTTGTCGCCCTCCTCTACCAATCGTTCAAACCCCTCACCATTAAGCTCAACAGTATCAATCCCCACATGCACCATCACCTCCAAACCACTGTTATTGATAATCAAAAAAGCGTGATTGGTTGGAAATATTCGACTCACCACACCATCAATCGGTGCAACAATCGTCCCACTGTTTGGCACAATTGCCACCCCATCCCCAGCTAACTTTTGTGAAAAAACCTTATCAGGAACACTCTCTATATCGACCACATCACCATCAACTGGTGAGACAACTATCTGCTTACTCTTCTTAAAAAATCCAAACACATATACTCCTTATCTTTGTGACTCAACCCACTGGGTCAATCTCTCCATCTGCTCTAGGGTTCTAACACTGCTAGTTCCCCCCTCTGACTGTCGAGCATTCATTGAGGCTCGGTTATCAAGAAGTGCCACCACCCCTTCACCAATCCTCTCATCAACACTTTGCAAATCATCCAGAGTTAACTCCGAAATATCCAGACCTTTATCCTCGGCTACATTAACCACATTGCCTGTGATATGGTATGCATCTCTAAATGGAATCCCCACCTCTTTGACCAGATAATCAGCCAAATCCGTAGCAGACAAATGACCTATCATACACGCCTCACCCATCTTATCCTCACGAATTTTCATCTCATCTATCATCTCACGCAGAACCTGAAGTGAAAGTAGTGCTGTTTTTACCGAATCAAAAACACCCTCTTTGTCCTCCTGCATATCTTTGTTGTAAGCAAGAGTTAGACCTTTCATTACAGTGAGCAGTGCAATAAGATTCCCATTCACACGACCTGTCTTACCACGCAGTAGCTCTGGAATATCAGGGTTTTTCTTCTGTGGCATAATCGAAGAACCTGTAGCGTGTTTATCACTCAACTGCACAAATCCAAACTCACTAGACGACCAGATAATAAGCTCTTCACTCAAACGACTTATATGCATCATCATGGTAGAGATATTAAACAAAATCTCCAAAGCAAAATCTCTATCACTAACCGTATCAAGACAGTTAAGCGTAGGCTCTTTAAAACCCAGTCGTTCTGCTGTAGTCTTACGATTGATAGGGTGAGGCGTACCTGCCAACGCAGCACAACCAATCGGAGAGTAGTTATTTCGCTCATACGAACTTACAAATCGTTCATAATCTCGTTTGAACATACTGGCATATGCCATCATATGATAAGCAAAGTTGATAGGTTGTGCATGTTGAAGATGAGTCATCCCAGGTAGAAGCGTATCTATATTTTGATGAGCCACTTTAATAAAAGTCTCAATATTTTTGAGTAACAAATCAGCAATGACCATCGTATTTTTCTGTACATAGAGTCTAAAATCCAACGCCACTTGGTCATTACGACTTCGTGCCGTATGAAGTCGTTTACCTGCATCACCAATCTTATCGGTTAACCGACCCTCAATCGCCATATGAATATCTTCATCATCACCATCAAGCAGATACTCACCTCGCTCTATCTCCTCATATATCTCCACAAGCCCCTGCTCTATCTTCTCATAATCCTCTTTGGAAATAATCCCCTGCTCGGAAAGCATAAAAGCGTGAGCTCTTGAACCCTCTATATCCTCTCTATAGAGGAGTTTATCAAAGGGTAAAGAGTTGTTCAGTTCTTGAAGTAGTTGAGAGCTTGTCTCTGAGATTCTTGCTGATGCAATTTTTTTTGACACTATAAAATCCTAATGGTTTATTGGGGGTATTGTATCCTATTTTAGCTGTCTCTCAATTTGAGATATAACCATATCAATATGCATTCGAAGATCATAATACTCCCCCATATAAGATAGAGGAACATTCGTCTCCTCTTTAATCTGTCGTGATAACTCTTTTAGCTCATCTAGTCTACTATCCAACGCTTTGCTATCCAACCTTACAATACCATAATCCAATTCATTGACTTTTTTGTACCACTTATATATCTTCCGTCTGGTTCTCCATCTAAATAGTGGTAAAGCACCCTTAAAAAAAGGAAGCAAAAGTGTCAACATGGGAATAATTAAAAGTTTAAATCTATCTATATTCTGAAATAACCAATAAGGAAGTATTCTCTCTAAAAAAGAGTCTCCATTTTCCAAATACCTCTTTGCATCTTCACTAATTGGTATCTCCAAATTAAGTTGATTGGGAAACTCATTGGTCTCTTCAAAAACTCCCTTTTTAGAATGAACAATTTTTGCTTTTCGCAGTATTAGTCGTGCCAACTCATCTGGTAAATCTCCCTGAATAACCAAAAAAGCTGTCTTAGATAAAAGTTGAACATCTTTTGGTGGGATATTCTCTTCCAAGCTTATCATACCCTCGCCAAGAGTTAAAACCGTATAGTAGAGATAGACTTGCCTATAAGCTTTGGCTCGTTTAATATCCATAAGCTTTATCTCTCTATCTTCCAAAAGTTTACTTATCATTTTTGATTTTGGTGAGGCGACAGCAAAAAAGAGGTCAATATCCCCACGCTTCAATGCATTAATACTCTTTTTTGTAGAGTAATTATAAAAATTCGTATTGTTACTATCAATACCATTCAAACCCAAAAGCTCCAAAGCCACTGGTCTTACCCCACTACCCTCTTCACCTATCGCTATGCGTTTCCCTTTTAGATTAGAAAGATACGCTTCTGTCTCTCCTTTATAAAATATCCATATAGGCTCATAGTAAACACTGGCTAAAGCGTATAAGTTCTTTTTAGAATGATTATCAACCGTACCACCTTGAATAAAAGCAAAGTCCACTTTTTTTTCATTAAGTAACGCTAGTGCCTCAACAGAACCAGCAGTGGTTACAATCTCTAAATTAATCCCATCTTGTTTTAAAAGCTCTTTATACTGCAAAGCATATTTATAATAAGCTCCATCTACTCTACCTGTAGCAATGGTTAAATCTTTCCTTGGAGCTTCAACTGTAAAACGATAAGTTAAAAAAAAACTTATTATGATTAATAAAACAATAGGTAACCATATCTTAAAAAAATCACTCATAAAATCCCCTAATATAAAAATAAGTAAAGAACATTATATCAAAAAAACTAAAATAAAAGGAATAAATAAAACTCAACGACCACCATCTTCAAGACGGAGGTGTTAACCTTTTTGGTGACTAATAAAAAAATCACAAATATCAACCTCAAGAACCTTTGCTATTTTATAAAGTTGCTCCACATTATAGTGCTTGTTTTCTAATCCTGCTTCAATTTTTCCTATAGTACTCATCGACTTATGCCCAATAGCAAGAGCCAAGTCAAGCTGTGTTATATTTTTCTCTTTTCGAATCTTTCTAATGTTATTAGCAATAGAGGTGTGAAAAGCCATTATCTCTTTATCTTCAAATTCTAAATATTTCAATTAAATTCCCTGTAGTGAAATTACTTTTTAAGTTTAAAGTAGATAAGATTTTTTGTACATTCCCTAGAGTGAATATTTAATGGAATTTGATCTATTATTTGCACTTTTGGAATATAATAATGATTATAAGAGAAGAAAAATGCCATATCAAACAAAAACAATAACCAACTCCATAGGTATGAAATTTATTAAAATACCAACAGGTTCATTTTTAATGGGTCGAGATGCTCACCTTGAAGAGGGAGATGAGGATGAATTGCCACAACACCATGTATCAATAGACTCTTTTTATATGCAGACTACACCTGTGACACAAAATCAATGGATTAAGATTATGAGAGATAATCCTAGTAAATTTAAAGCTCCCAATAACCCTGTGGAGAACATATGTTGGCATGATGCACAACGATTTATAAGCAAACTTAATCAGATAGAGGGAGAAAATCGGTATAGACTACCCACTGAATCGGAGTGGGAGTATGCTGTTAGAGCAGGAACTACGACACAATACCACTTTGGTAATAGTGAAAAAGAGTTAGCTCGGTATGCATGGTACGACAGAAACTCAGAAAATAGACCCCACCCAGTAGGAGAGAAAAAGGCTAATTCGTGGGGATTGTATGATATGTACGGTAGTATCTGGGAGTGGGTAGAGGAGTCTTATCATGAAAATTATGACCATGCACCCAACAGTGATATTACTTGGAGAAGAGATGATAAACAAGATATTTGTAAAGTTCTACGAGGTGGGAGTTGGGTTGCTCATGCTAACCTTGCCCGTTCTGCAACACGCAATTACAATAGAGCCGATTTTGGTTTTGTAACAAGTGGATTTCGTTTGGTATTAATATCTTAATAGATAAGTGGATATAATCTTTTGAGGTAAAAATATTATGGGTAATATAATCAAAGAGACAGCCAAAGAGCTTGGAATGACACAGAAGCAAATGGCTAAATATATCGGTGTGAGTGAAGAGACAGTAAGTAAGTGGTCGAGGGGCGTAATAGAGACCCCAAAATGGGCATTAAAAATGTTTGATTTGATAAAAAGAGAGAAACAGTATAAAAGTTTAGAAGAGGATTTAGACGAGGTTATTAATAAGGTTAATGATATAAAAACGACATATAGTCTATTATTTTCAGAAAAATCTCTTGACAAATCGTAAAACTTACGATAATATTCCAGAATAGCAAAAAAAAGGAATATCATGTCTTCTAAAAATGAACAAAACCATCCACATCTGGCTCTAGATACATTAGAAAGATTGCATCTTATACGAAGTGATGTAGAGTTTATGAGTAGTCTACTGAGTGCTTGGAATATAGAACAGGTTGCACCCACCTATAATGATATGTTTGCTATGAGTAGGATATGTAGCCATATTAATATCCAACTGCTCAAGTGTGAAGACTCTATAGAGACTATTATCAAAAATAGGCTGACTTAATGCCATATCCCTACAACAACCCCTCATCAGCAAAACTATAAAACCCATCTTTAGCCAATATCACATGATCAAGCAACTCAATCCCCACCAATTGAGAGACCTCTTTGAGCCGTTGGGTTATCTGAATATCAGCACGACTAGCACTCAATGTTCCAGATGGATGGTTATGTGCGATAATAATCCCTGCTGCTCTATCAGCAATAGCATCAGCAAAAACTTCTCTAGGGTGAACTAGACTTTGATTTAATGTTCCTATAAAAACCGTTCTGGTATTAATAAGGTGAGAAGCACCATCAAGGGTGATAGTCAAAAAGTACTCTTGCTTTTTAATGGAAAAAGATTTCAATTCATGATATACATCCTCTGCCGAAGTAATTTTTTGATTGCCTTGTGAGGTGTAGCGTTTGGCTAACTCTATAGAGGCTAATATCTGTGTTGCTTTTACCGTACCCAAACCATGAATATTAAAAAGCTGTTCATAACTAAGCGTATGAAATGAGTGGTCAAGTATAGAAACAATCTCACGAGAAAGTTTACGCACATCTTTACCTTTGACACCAAAACCTATCAGAGCCGAGACCAACTCCTCATTTTTTAGAGCTTTAACACCTTTTTTAATCAACTTCTCTCTTGGTTTATCATCATTATGGAGTTCTTTTATTGTTTTCATAGTAACAGTATAGAATATAAAAATGAAAAAAGATTTAAATATGTCAAATTGTCATATTTTAACCATCCATTCCAAAATGGAAAACAATTTTTAAAAAAAACATATTATAAATAAAATT
>NZ_JAACKB010000263.1 GCF_010892395.1 Sulfurovum sp. bin170 | reverse complement strand
TAATATAATGTTTTAATAGTACAATATTGTATTAAATATTTCTTAAGGATAATACTCTATGGCTATTGATATAAAAAAACTATTAAAAAGCGTTGTAAGCCACGGCTCATCTGACCTACACCTAGTGAGTCGCTCTGAACCACAGATAAGAATAGATGGCTCTTTGAAACCTGTGAACCTACCAAAACTAACAGGTGAAGATATAGAGGAGATGACCTACGCACTTCTCACAGAGAAACAGAAGAAGATTTTTGAAGAGGAGTTAGAGCTTGACTTTGCTTTGATGCTCCCTGGTATTGGGAGATTTAGAGCAAACTACTACCGTACACTTGGTGACATTGCCGCTGCTTTTAGGATTATCCCTACCAAGATTCCCTCTTTGGATGATTTGGATGCACCACAGATTTACAAAAGACTTATAAATAGAGAGAAAGGTCTAATCCTCGTAACTGGTCCTACAGGCTCTGGTAAATCAACAACTCTTGCAGCGATGCTCAATGAGATTAATATCACCGAAAACAAACATATCATAACGGTTGAAGACCCTGTTGAGTTTATTCATGAAAATAAAAAGTGTGTCTTTTCCCATAGAGAGACAGGAACAGATACCAAAAGTTTCTCCAAAGCACTAAAATATGCAATGCGTCAAGACCCTGACATCATCCTAATCGGTGAGATGAGAGATAAGGAGACAATCGAAGCAGCACTAACAGCCGCCGAGACTGGGCACTTGGTCTTTGGAACTCTGCATACCAACTCTGCACCAGGGACAATTAACCGTATTATTGATGTCTTTGCTGGTGATGAGCAGGGGCAAATAAGAGCTATGATTTCAAGCTCTTTGGTTGCTGTTATCGCTCAAGTTCTTCTACCAAAAATCGGTGGAGGGAGAGTTGCCGTACCAGAAATTATGACCACAAATCACGCTATTGCAAACCTTATCCGTGAAAACAAGGTACATCAACTCTACTCACAAATGCAACTAGGACAAGGAGAGACAGGAATGCAGACACAATCACAGGTGATGCTTAAACTTCTCAAAAGTGGTCTTATCACAAAAGAACATGCCTTGCAATACTCTAATAAACCTGATGAGCTTAAGAAGAATTTGACTTTTAGGTAATGGAAAAAGTAAAGTGATTTTTCACTTTATTTACGATTTAAGTAGTTTAAATTTTGAAAATCGAGAAGGCTTCGACTCAATAACTTTTAAATCTTTAATCTCAATCTCTCGTAACCGACCACTCTCCAACCTTCTCCCTCGCCAATAATACCCACCAATCGCACCACCACCTGCACTAATAGCCAACAGTCCAACCGTGACCATCTGAGCAAAAACAAAGAGTCCACCAATACCCAAAACACCTGCAAAAGCCATACCAACTTTAAAATTCGCCTTGGCATGGGTAGTAGTTGCCTCCTTGACAATATCTTTTTGTGCCTTTTTCTCCACACGCCTCTTGGCACGCTCAGCATTGACACGAAGTTGTTCACGCTCTTTTGCAAAATCACCCTCTGCTTTGCCAATGGCATCTTTGCGGTAGTGTTCAGCCATAGAGCTAAACCAGAGAGCGATAGTCAAAGAGATAAAGAGAATCGGTATTGCCAACTTTGTAAGCTCGGATGTATCCAACTCATCGGTAGATAACAGTACCAAAAAAGCCGTTGCCATTTGAGCCAAAATGATACCAAATAGGAATTTTAAGAGTTGCATTATCTTAACCTATTTTTATACTTTGTTATACCAATAATTGATATACAACTCTCTTCTAAATTAACACTATAAGGAATACTATAGCCTTTATGTGTTAAATCTCGTATATACTCATCATCAAAATAGTAAGATTTACGATACATAAAAGGAAAATCTTTTATATCTTTAATTTTTTTGTTGAGGTCACGATTAAACTGAATGGAAGCACTCTTTTTATCTCTAGCAATATAAGCCAAAATATCTTTTAATGACTCTTGGAAATCACCTGTTTTGATTATTTTCATAGCTGTTTTAAGAAGTTATCTATCTCTATATTTGATTCTTCCTCTGAAAGCATTTTCTCTGTTCCATTTTGCATTCGTCTATAGGTCTCATGAAATCTTTTTTTATCCTCTTCAAAAGCTATACTCTC
>NZ_JAACKB010000262.1 GCF_010892395.1 Sulfurovum sp. bin170 | reverse complement strand
TTTTCAAAAAATAGTTCAACAAACTTCATCTTAATCCTCCAACTCTATCCACTTTTGAGCAATACGCACAGCATTGGTCGCCGCTCCCACTCTTACTTGGTCAGCAACACCCCAAATATGTAACATATTGGGAGCATAAATATCTTTTCTAATTCGTCCGACATAGGTCTCGTCAGTGTCCGTTGCTGTTATAGGCATTGGGTATTGATTGTTTTCAATATCATCTATCACTGTAACATTTTCAAACTCACTAAGCACTCTTCTCGCCTCTGCTACGCTCACATCTACACCCTCTTTGAAAGTAATCGTAATTGATTCAGAGTGACTTCTAAGTACAGGAACACGCACACAAGTAGCAGATATAGCAAAATTCTCATCCATAATTTTGTTGGTCTCATTGACCATTTTCATCTCCTCTTTGGTGTAGCCATTTGGTTGAGGTACATCAATATGAGGAATAACATTTAGAGCAATCTGATGAGCAAAGGCTTTAACTTCTGTCTCTCCTAGTTTAAATGCAAAAAAGTCTTGCATCTGACGAACAAGCTCTTCCATTCCTGCTTTTCCTGCTCCTGATGTCGCTTGATAGGTACTTACATCTACTCTTTTGATACCATAAAGGTCATGAAGAGGCTTAAGCAGTTGCACCATTTGAATGGTTGAACAGTTAGGATTGGCTATAATCCCTGTATCTTCCCAAAGCTCAATATCTTGTGGATTTACCTCTGGAACCACCAATGGCACTCTCTCCATCATTCTAAAGTGTGAAGTGTTATCAATAACCACTGCACCTGACTCTACAGCATATCTTGCATATTTTGCAGAGATACTACCACCTGCTGAAAAGAAAGCGATGTCTATATCTCTTCCCTCAAATACTGTTTCAGTTAACTCCTCTATCTTATACTCTTTACCTGCAAATTCTATCATATTTCCTGCAGAGTTTGCACTTGCTAATGGTAGAAGATTTCCAACTGGAAAATCAGCCTCTTCTAAAACTCTAAAAAGCTCTTCACCAACAGCTCCACTTGCACCGACAACGGCAACATTATACTGCTTCACATTTTTTCCTTTTTTTGTGAAAATGATTTATGGCATTCTAACTAATAGCTAGTAAACTTACGCTTTTTTTGTTATAGTTTGTGTTATACAGAATAGCTGTTGACTATAAATGGTTTGATTTTTTCAGCATTTCTGCTACACTTACTCAATAATTTACGAATAAATAGGATTCAATAATATGAACGGACAAAAACGAGCCAATATAAAATCAGGACTTCAAGTGAAAATAGTCCTCAAACAACATCAACGATGTGGAACCCTAACAGAGGGGACAGTACAGAAGATTTTAACCAACTCACCTACTCATCCACATGGCATAAAAGTGAGACTCAGTTCAGGTGAAGTGGGTCGTGTCAAAGAGATTTGTTAATGAGGCTATTTATAGATGGTGATGCCTTCCCCAACCTCCTAAAACCAATTACACTTCGTGCTATAGAGAGACTAAAAATAGAGACCTATGTCATCGCAAACAAAAAGATAAACATAGGCAAATCAAAACATATCACCTATATGATAGTAGACACAGGAGCCGATGAAGCAGACCACAAAATAGTCGAAATGGTAGAAGAAGACGACCTAGTCATCACGGCCGACATCCCCCTAGCAGACCGAATCATCACAAAAAATGCCCACGCCATCGACCACCGCGGAGAACTCTACTCCGTGGATAATATCAAACAGTACCTTGCCATCAGAAATCTAATGCAAGAGATAAGGGATTCAGGAGAGATGACCAGAGGGCCAAAAGCCTTTGGAGTCAAAGATGCACACGAGTTTGCTAATCAATTGAATGCTTTTTTGGCTAAGAATTATACTTTTCCAATAAAAAAGCAATAAAATCTAAAAATACACCATGATTAAACCCTAAGTTTATGAATTTCAATTATAATATAAAAACTAATAAATAAATTTAATATTATAGAAAGATAAGAATATGTTATACAAAAAAATAGACTCAAAAAAAGCAGA
>NZ_JAACKB010000261.1 GCF_010892395.1 Sulfurovum sp. bin170 | reverse complement strand
TGATTAATATTAGTTGGTCAAATATTGATTTTTTATGTTTTTTCATAGTTTATATGTATGACATATTATTGCTTAATTTTCCACATGAGAATTGCTGATCAAAAAGGGTGGTAGCATCAATGGTGGTAGCATCAATGGTGGCAAATATCTCATTTTGTTCACTATCGACAATCAGATAGAGAACCTCTGCCGTTATATCAACTTTTTGGGTTGCTGTGTAGGCGACAGTTACGGTAGTAGGGTCTGTTTTTTGTATTTTACTTGATGTGCTAGGAGCAAGAGAGGTCAAGGTAAAACCTGCTTTTTCGATGGTGGTTTTAACGGTTTCGACGGACTCTATCTTCTCTTCGGTTGTGGTTGTGGTGGTAGAACTTCCACCACCACAGGCATTTAGCAGTAAGATGGCTAGGGAGCTGTAGATGATATTTTTTTGCATGAGTGAGCCTTTTTTTAGATGTTGGTTTTATTTTACTCCTCTGTTTCTCAATGTATGCTTAGAGAGTGCAAAGAGGCTCTAGGGGTGTTACATAATTTATTTCACCAACGCCCCAAGCCACTCATCAACATAAGCTTTTCTATTTTTCCCTACAATTTCACCCTCCATCAAAAGCCTTTTCGTAGGAGTCTCTAGATTATTAAACTCTTTAGGCAACCCCTCTTTCGTCTTAATCACAGGATAAGTCCAGTTACTAGTAGGGATGATATTTGCAAATATCTCACTCTGAGTAAAAGCCAAAAACTCTTTTGCCAACTTTTTATTCTCAGAAGATTTTAAAACTCCTGCTACCTCTATCTGCATATAGTGACCCTCTTTGAAATTAGCACTTTTATAGTTCATCTTCTTCTCCTCTATCATGTGATAAGCAGGAGAGGTTGTAAAAGAGAGAACCATATCAGCTTCACCTTTCAGAAATAGACCATAAGATTCTGACCAACCTTTGGTTATAGTCAAGATATGAGGAGAGAGTTTTTTCCAATAATCAGCTGATTTGTCTCCATAGACCTCTTTGACCCATAGTAGTAGTCCTAGACCTGTAGTAGATGAACGAGGGTCTTGGATGACTATTTTGAAATCTTTTGGCATAGAGGCTAAAGCTTCTAGTGAGTTTGGAGGATTTTTTAGCCTATTTGAGTCATAGACAAAAGCAAAGTAGCTGTAGTCAAAAGGTAGGAAAAACTCATCTGAATATTTTGTTGGTAAATCTAGTTTGGAGCTATCTATATCATGTTTGATAAAGAGTCCAGTTTTTTTTGCCTCTTCGGCTATACTTGTATCAAGTCCCAAAAGTATATCAGCCTTGGTTCTTTTGCCCTCTAGTTGTATTTTTCGCAAAGCACCAATAGAGCTAGAGACTGATACAAACTTTAGGTTGCAGTTATGCTCTTTTTCAAATATTTTTTTGATTTTTGGAGCAGTTCCCCATGATGATGCAAAGGCATCATAGGTATATATGGTTAGAGTTGGTTTGGTATCATTGGAGATACCAGTAATGGTTAGGAGTATTAGAATAAGTATAGGTTTTATCATTTATTTTCTTTCGTAGGTCGGACTGCCCTCTGTCCGACAAAAATTCAAATTTTTAATATGTTTTTCATTTCATCCAAATTTATATGAATATTTTGGATTTTATTTTATGCGTATTGTTGTTGCACAATTGTCGGACAGAGGGCAGTCCGACCTACGGAACATTAATTAAAAGTCATAACTCATAGTAGCACCAATGGTTCTTGGGCTACCTTGTTGAGTATAAAGCTCTGGCTCATAACTATTTGCAGGGTTGTTTTCAAAGCTAAAACCTCTTGTTTGGTACTCTTCATCGGTTATATTTCTAGCCCATAGGATTGCTGTCCAATCTTTGTAGCTGTACTCTAAGCTAGAGTTTAACAGAGCATATACTTTTGATTTTTCATTGTGTATATTTGAGAAGTAGTAAGCATCTTTACCCTCTACATTGGCTTTAAAAATTAGTGAATCGGTCACCATAACATCTCCACCGATACTATATTGGTACTCAGGAGACATCGCAGGGCTTCTGCCCTCCATATCTACAGAGTCAGGATTTGGGTCTTGGTACTCATCAAACTTGGCTTTTAGTATACCGATATTTGCAAAGAGATGCAGAGTATCATTTGGATAGTAGTCAAACTCTGTCTCTACTCCGTAGTAGTGAGCTTTTCCAGCGTTTGCTATATACTCTGTAAATGATGGCTTTCCCTCTTCATCTTTTCCTGCTATAGAGCTTTTGACCTGTTGCTCTTTTCGTTTTCCATAGAAGGCATTGAGACGGGTTTTAAATCTGTTATCAAAACCTGAAAAGGTTCTACCCATATCCAAGTTCCATAGCGTCTCTGTTTTGTACTCTCTAGCAGTAGCTATAAAAGAATTATCGGCATTTACACCACCTGGTTTGTACCCTTTTGATAAGGTGATATAGTGTAGAGTATTTTCATCTTGTTGATACTCTAGTCCTACTTTACCACCTACTAATGTCTCATCAGTATCTATCTTAACAGCGTCAGAGTCTCTATATTTGGCTTCCCACTTTTCTACTCTAAGACCAGTTACGAGTGTTAGTTTAGACATTATCTCAGAGTCCATTTGACCATAGATAGCATTGCTTCTTGTCTTATAATTGCTCGTAAATGTAGAAGGAACCGTCTCTTTGAGTCTATTTCGTGTCAAATCTTCGGTGTCATGTTTGACATAAGCTCCAATCGTCCAGTCTGTAGAACCATTAAGTACCTTCTCATCTGAAACCAGTCGTATATCAAAATCATTCTGCTCTCTATCTCTGTTGTACTCATCAAAGTAGTTATATGGCCAAATATAATTAAGGTCATCCATATTTAATCCTGCATTTAAAATGGCAAGTTGTTCTGTAAACTCACCAACATAAGACCAATCCTCATCAAAACTATACTTCATATCTGATTTTGAGTGACTAAATTTTGACTCTAGGTGCATTTTTGAGTTGATTTGAGATGTTATTTTGATAGAACCTGCTTTTGTATCTTGTTCATCTTTACCAGGCATATCAGAGTAAGTTGTTCTATCGTTTGTGAAGTTAAAGGCATCGTAACCATTATCAATTTTAACATGCATTAGATTTAGGTCAATAGTGTTGGCATCATTAACAAGCCATTGAAGAGCCATTTTACCATACATCTCATCTATATTGTTGGTATCTTCACGGTTTAGGTAGTCATTTTCTATAAATCCATCGGATGTATTTTTATACAAAGATACTCTACCTAGTAGTTTCTCTTCTATGAGGCTTCCTCCAATAGCTACACCAAAAGCTTTTGTATTATAATTCCCCACAGTTGCTTCAATATGTCCCTCTGTCTCTTTTGTTGGTGCTTTACTCTGAACATTAATCACACCACCCATAGCATTGGCTCCAAAGCTTGTCCCCTGAGGTCCTTTGAGTACCTCTATCTGCTCCACATCAAACGAGCTAACCCCCAAAGAGGTGTTGGAGAAATCAATTCCATCGACATTGATACCTACAGATGGGTTAATCGGTGTGGTAAATTGGCTTCTCTCACCAATTCCTCTAATCTGAATATATTTCCCTTTTGAAGCACCAGAAGAGAAGTTTACATTTGGGATAGATGATATAGTCTCGGCAAAAGGCTCGGTTGCTTTGTCATAAATCTCCTCTTCACCTATAATAGAGACAGAGTTGTTGGTTTGAGAGAGTTTTTTCTCTCTAAAATCAGAAGTAATGACGATTGGGTCAAGTTCATTAGTCTCTTCCACTTCTAAAGGAGGTACAAGTGCAAAAGCAGAGTTGGTTAGGATTGCATAGGTTGCAACGGTAGATATGGTTAAAGTTTTGGATGTCATTTTGTTTCCCTTTTTTTAATGATAGAGGGAGAAGATATTTAGTTTATACAATTCTCTTCCCTACGCTGGTATTATCCAGTTCAAGTTCAACGGGTTTAGCATTTGCTGTCTCAGCTACATCTTTTGATGAAGCACCCCGAGAGGTTGAAGTGGGTAGTATAGTCAAAATAGGATAAAAATGGTCTTAATTAGAAATATTCTAAAAAATAATCGGAATATTTCAAAAAGATAAGCAAACTCTTATGATTTTAGTTATAAAAATAGAGTATATAAATAAATAGGAGTCTTAATGACAAACGAAAATGTCTTAGAAGCACTAAAAAATGTAACATACCCAGGGTTTACAAAAGATATTGTAACCTTTGGATTTGTAAAGCATGTAGATATTAAAGGTGATAAAGTTGTTATCGTTATCGATATTACATCGTCGGCACAAGAGGTAAAACAGCAGTTGATAGATGATTCAACAGTTGAGCTTAAGAAGATTGGTTTTAACGCTGTAGAGGTTCATGTTGATGCACCACAAGCACCAGTACAGCAGAGCAACTCTGTGAGTGGCAAAAATATCGCTCCGCAGGTTAAAAGCTTTGTGATGGTGAGTTCAGGTAAAGGTGGAGTTGGTAAATCAACAACTTCGGTCAATATGGCGATTGCAATGGCTATGCAGGGTAAAAGAGTAGGTATTCTTGATGCTGATATTTATGGACCAAACATTCCTCGGATGATGGGTCTAAACGGTCAAAAGCCGATTATAGAGGGCAACAAGGTTATACCTTTCAAAGCTTATGGTGTTGAGATGATGTCTATGGGTTCTCTAATGGAGGAGGGTCAATCTCTTATTTGGAGAGGTGCGATGGTGATGAAAGCTATCGAGCAACTTCTAAGAGACATCTTGTGGTCAGAGCTTGATGTGTTGGTAATAGATATGCCTCCTGGGACAGGTGATGCACAGTTGACACTGGCTCAATCAGTTCCAGTTACAGCAGGAATCACTGTTACTACTCCACAAGAGGTATCCTTGGATGATAGTAGACGAAGTTTGGATATGTTCAAAAAACTTCATATCCCAACAGCAGGTCTTATTGAAAATATGAGTGGATTTATCTGTCCATCGTGTGACGAGGAGTCTGACATCTTTGGTATGGGAACTTCAAAAGCAGTAGCTGATGAGTTTGATACAGAGTTGATTGCTAGGATTCCAATTGAACCAGCTATTAGAGTTGGTGGTGATACTGGTAAACCTATTGTCTATTTTCAACCAGATAGTGAGACAGCAAAGCGATACCAAGCAGCAGCTTCTACTCTAATAGCGTTTATTGACAAGATAAATGCAGAGGGTGGAGCAGATAATTCAGCTGTTCAACCGACAACGCCTCCTGGGGTTAGTGCTTGTAGCATGTAACACTGTAGGGGCAGAGCAATGTCTCTGCCCTTTTCTTTTATAAATTATGAAGCAATAGCATAATTAGATATTCTTCTTAGTTGTAGATACCAATCGTTATCATATCCCATATCCTCACTAGCCATATCACTCAGCGTTATCTCTAACCCTTCACTACTAAATGTGATATGTTCAATATGCTCTTCTGGGATGTCCAGTATCTGGTCAGCATACTCCATCGCATTATAATCATCGTGTAGGTCACTGATATTCCAAGTTGTATCTATATTCACTCTTGAGATAATAAAAAAATCTTCCATTCTATTCCTTAAACATATATTAAATTAACGAAAAT
>NZ_JAACKB010000260.1 GCF_010892395.1 Sulfurovum sp. bin170 | reverse complement strand
TTAATTTATCAAATTTAGAATAAATATTATCTATTTTCTTTTTATAATTGATAACCATACTATCGTTTACATCTCTCATATCTCCATATTTATCTATAAATATAAAATGGTCAGAAACTGTAGTACCTTGTAATTTTTTTATAAGAGTAGGCTCGTTAACATACTTCGTTGAGCATCCACTACTTAAAATAATTATTATAAAGGATGATAAAATAACTAATATTGATTTCATAAAAATATCCTTGATTTAATTTTTCTTATCCAAATTATATCATTATTTGATTAGATTTCAAAAAATCTTGCAACTCAGCCTCAACCTTAGCCATCTTATCAGTAGCATCAACTAAAGCCTGACGATTATCAGCAATAACTTTTTCAGGTGCATTAGCCACAAACCTCTCATTGTTCAACATCCCACTCAACTTAGCAATCTCTTTTTCAAGCTTCTCTTTCTGTTTAGTAAGCTTCGCGATAATAGCCGACATATCAATATCATCAGTTGAGATAAAACTCTCCAGATTATCAGATACATCCGTAACCGAGTTCTCCAGTTTAGAGTCAACAAATGTCAACTCTTCAACCTTTCCAAGTTTCTCAATAAATGGCTTCATCATCTCACCATCTGCCCCATCAGGAAGTTTAATAGAAGCTTTTTCTATCTTTTGGTTACCTTTATCAATCAAAGTTTTACATCGTCTAATAGATACAATTGCTTCCATAATAAGGTCAAACTGTGCAATTACAGCACTGTCTACTGTAGAAACCTCAGGATAAGACATCACCATAATAGAATCTCCATCTTCTAAGCTCTCTTTTGAGAGTCTCATATAGAGATTTTCAGTAATAAATGGCATAAATGGGTGAAGCAACTTCATAGACTCTTTGAAAATACTTCCAAGCTCTGCTATACTCGCCTTATCTGCTTTTGAAAGTTCAATACCCCAGTCACAAAACTCACCCCAAAGGAATCTATAAAGGGTAGTAGCACCGTCATTAAATCGATATATATCCATATAGTCACGAGTCTCTTTAACAGCGACACTAAATCGTGCCAACATATATCTACCAAGTGGTGTCTTAATGTTATTAATATCCAAATCATCAAAGTGTTCTTGGTTGAGTTGCAAGAAATTAGTAGCATTAAAGAGCTTGTTTGTAAAGTTACGGCTCTGCTCCAACTTATCAACACTAAGCTTTATATCTCGACCCTGCACAGCCAAAACAGCTAGTGTAAAACGAAGAGCATCCGTAGAGTATTTCTCTATCATAAAAAGAGGGTCGATTACATTTCCCTTTGATTTACTCATCTTATCTCCATGCTCATCTTTAACAAGTGCATGTAGATATATATCTTTGAATGGTAGTTCACCAGTGATATTTTCACCCATCATCAGCATTCTAGCAACCCAAAAGAAAAGAATATCAAAACCAGTAATTAGCAGACTATTTGGATAGAAGTTTTTCATATCATCTTCATTCCACAGTTCACCTCTGAATGCATCACCATTACCCCAACCGAGAGTTGAGAAAGGCCACAGTCCTGAAGAGAACCAAGTATCTAGCACATCAGGGTCTTGGTAGATATTTTTGGATGAACATTTAGCACAAACAAAAGGAAGACCCTCATCCTCTACCCACTCATGGTTACAATCATTACAATAAAAGACAGGAATCTGATGACCCCACCAGAGTTGACGAGAGATACACCAATCTCTAAGCTCACCCATCCAAGCGTTGTAGGAGTTTATCCAATGGCTTGGGAAAAACTCTGCTTCGTGGTTATTTACCTTCTCTATAGCTGACTGTGCGAACTCTTTTTTGACAAACCACTGTTTTGAGATATAAGGTTCAACAATATTATGACATCTATAGCAGTGACCCACTTGGTGAGCGTGTTCTTCTACTTTTTCCACAAAACCTTTTTCTTGAAGCTTTTCCATAATAACAGCTCTAGCCTCTAATCGCTCTTGACCTTCAAACTCACCACAATGCTCATTCAGAATACCCTGCTCATTAAAAATAGTGATAAACTCTAGGTCATGTCGTTTACCAACTTCATAGTCATTTGGGTCATGTGCAGGTGTCACCTTTACAAATCCTGTTCCAAACTCCATATCAACATGAGAATCTGCAATAATTTTCACCTCTCTGTTGATTAATGGCAAGATAACAGACTTTCCAATCATATGATTGTGTCGCTCATCATCAGGATGAACCATCACGGCTGTATCCCCAAAATAGGTCTCTGGACGAGTAGTAGCAACCACAACCTCACCTGACCCATCAGAGAGTGGATATTTGATATGATAGAGTTTCCCCATAGCATCCTCATGCTCCACTTCAATATCTGATAATGCACCATCTTTGGTACACCAGTTAATCATATAGTTCCCACGGATAATATAACCATTGTCATACATCTGTTTAAACGATTTTTTGACCGCATTACCAAGCCCCTCATCCATCGTAAATCGTTCACGAGACCATGCTGGACTTACTCCTAATTTTCTAAGTTGAGTGGTGATGGCATCTTGTGAGTTCTCTTTTTGTAACCACGCTCTTTCCAAAAACGCTTCACGACCTATCTCCTCTTTGCTTGTCCCCTCTGCAATTAGCTGTTTCTCCACAACATTTTGAGTAGCAATCCCTGCATGGTCAACACCTGGTTGCCACAGAGTTTTGTAACCATCCATTCGCTTATAACGCACAATAATATCTTGGAGTGTAAAGGTCAAAGCGTGACCGATATGTAGTTTGCCTGTCACATTTGGTGGAGGCATCATAATGGTAAAGTGCTTACCCTCTTTTTGAATAGATTTGTTACCCTCTATCTCAAAGTAGTTTCTCTCTTCCCAAAGCTTATAGTAGCTATCCTCTATCTCTTTTGGATTGTATACATTTTTTTTAGTTTCGCTCATTTTTAGTCCATATTTGTGGTGATTTTTTATTGTCGCGATTATATCTAAAAGGTGCTTAATGAGATTATTAGAGCTCTATAGTTCGGGTGTAAACACCAATGCCGTTGAATTAAGCTTTTTTATACGATTCTTATTTTTTTGGAAACGGAGAGTTTACTCCCGAACAGCGGAGGCAGAGCCTTCCGATTCCAAGT
>NZ_JAACKB010000259.1 GCF_010892395.1 Sulfurovum sp. bin170 | reverse complement strand
TGTTTTAGCTCTTTTTTTAAGAGTTTTGTTTTGACAATAACACTTGGCATAATCTGAAAATTTGAACATATCTCTTTATTAAAATTAGTAATACATATATTTTTGGCTTCTATAAATAGAGAAAAAATCAAGATAATCATTACTTTAAACATTTTTTACTCTCTTGTAAATATAAGATAATAGTTTCTAAACTCTCTTCGATAGATGCGTTATTGATGGTTATCTCTGGATTCAAAGGTCTCTCATAAGGTGAACTAATCCCTGTAAAATCTTTGATAATCCCATCTTTTGCTTTTTGATACAATCCTTTTTTATCTCTTTGTTCACAAACATCCAAAGGCGTATCTAAAAACGCCTCTATAAACTCATCGTTGGCTACCAAACTTCGTGCAAACTCTCTATCTTTTCTAAATGGTGAGATAAAAGCCGTAATGACAATCAAACCTGCATCAACCATAATTTGTGATAGGTGAGCCACTCTTCGGATATTCTCCTCTCTGCTCTTTTGGGTAAAATCCAAATCATTATTGAGACCATCTCTTAGATTGTCTCCATCTAGCAGATAAGTTTTAAACCCTTGGCTATATAACACTTTCTCTATCTCGTTGGCTAGTGTTGATTTACCACTAGCACTCAACCCCGTTAGCCACAAGATAAAAGGTTTTTGATGTAAGCTTTTGGCTCTTAAACTTTTTGTAATGGTATGGTTTTGTAAAAATATATGGTTGTTTTGTGTTAATGGATTGACAACAACTCCTGCTCCAACACTATTACAACTTATTTTATCTATGAGTATAAAACTGCCTGTAGATTTTATATCTTGAAACCTATCAACCAAGATTTTGCTCTCTAACTCTATGGTACATTTTGCAATATCATTCAATTTTAAAAACTTCTCTTCAAAATTTTGTAGCGTTGACATATCTTTGATATACTCTATATGGGTTACTTTGGCATTAATAGCAACCGTGGTTAGATTTAATTGATAGGTTTGATTGAGTATAAGTTCTGATTCATCCATCCAGAGCATCATCGCTTCAAATCGTTGAACTACTATAGAGGAGTCATCTTGATGTACAAGAGTGTCACCTCTACTTATATCTATCTCATCTGATAGAGTTAAAGTGATGGCATCACCTTTTAGGGCATGAGTTGGTGAACCATCATAAGTTATTATCTCTTTTATGGTGGTGGTTTTATGAGATGGTAATATTTTTACTTTATCACCTACCTTTAATACGCCATTGGCAACTGTTCCTGTATATCCTCTAAACTTACTATTGGGTCGGTTGATGTATTGAATAGGAAATCTAAATTTATCACTACGGCTGGTAGTTACTGGTATGGTTTCTAGTATCTCTAAAAGTGTTTTTCCTCTGTACCAAAGTGTATGAGTGCTTATATTGACAACATTCTCTCCATTGGTTGCACAGATAGGAATAAACTCAATAGTCGAGGTCTCTATATTGAGCCTCTTTAAATTTTCTAAAAAATCTTTTTTTATTGTTTCAAATTTATCTTGTGAATAATTGATTAAATCCATCTTATTAATCGCCACGATTAAATCTTTGACTCCAAATAGGGTTGTAATATAGGTGTGTCTATTGGTCTGAACCGAAACTCCTTTGGTCGCATCAATCAGTATTACAGCGACATCTGCACCACTAGCACCTGTTGCCATATTTCGTGTATATTGCTCATGACCAGGGGTGTCGGCTAATATAAATTTTCTTTTGGGGGTGTTAAAATAGCGATAAGCCACATCAATGGTGATGCCTTGCTCTCTTTCACTAGAAAGTCCATCAACCAAAAGTGCAAAATCAATCTCACCTTGTTGCGTACCATACTTTTTAGATACCGAACAGAGAGCTTCCATTTGGTCTGTAAAGATGGAGTTTGAATCATAAAGCAGTCGTCCTATTAGTGTGCTTTTACCATCATCAACACTGCCACAAGTTATAAATTTTAGAAGTGAATTTCTTGCAAAACTAGGAACCGATGGCTTTAGCCTCGTCTTGTTCGGGACTAAAGTCTCCGTTTCCAAAGAATTTTGCAAAAAGTCTAGTGAAGTTTTCATTAAAAGTACCCCTCTAGTTTTTTCTTTTCCATACTGCCCAGTTGGTCTTTGTCAATGGCTCTTCCACTTCTCTCACTGGTCGTGGCACTCTGCATCTCTTTGACAATTTTTGCCAAACTATCAGCCTCTGAGTTGATAGCCCCTGTTAGAGGATAACAGCCCAAAGTCCTAAATCGAACCATCTCTTTTTTGACATTTTTCAGATACTCTTTTGGAACTCTATCATCGTCTACCATAATCTTCATCCCCTCAAACTCTATTACCTCTCGCTCTTTGGCATAATAGAGTGGAACAATAGGAATACTCTCTTGCTCAATATAGTCCCAAATATCTCTCTCTGTCCAGTTAGAGAGAGGAAAAACCCGAATAGACTCATCTCTATTTAGATTGGAGTTATAAAGATTCCAAAGTTCAGGTCGTTGAGATTTTGGATTCCAAGAGTGATTGGCATCACGAAATGAAAATATTCTCTCCTTTGCACGACTCTGCTCCTCATCCCTTCTTGCCCCTCCAAAAATAGCATCAAATCGGTACTGGTTTAGCAGTTGTTTTAACCCCTCTGTTTTCATAATATCGGTATGCAATTTGCTACCATGAACAAATGGGTTGATATTCATAGCTTTACCTTTGGGATTGGAGTGAACTATCAACTCCATACCCACCTCTTTGACCCTTTTGTCTCTAAACTTCATCATCTCTCTAAATTTCCACAAAGTATCTACATGAACAAGAGGAAAAGGAGGAGTAGCAGGATAGAAAGCTTTTAGAGCCAAATGTAGCATCACAGAGCTATCTTTACCGATGCTATAAAGCATAGCAGGATTATGAAAGTTGGCTATAACCTCTCGCATAATATATATGGATTCGTTTTCTAGTTTTTTTAAAGTATGATTTATAGTAATGTCTCCCCCACCCTTAAGATAAAATCTTATTTTCCCCTATTTATTTTTAAATTATACAACTAAAATGTATCACAAGTGTATCATCAAAATTTAATTTAATTTAATT
>NZ_JAACKB010000043.1 GCF_010892395.1 Sulfurovum sp. bin170 | reverse complement strand
TATGGCTATCTGCCAATCATACTCTAGCATCGACTGTAGGTCAAAAAATGACTGTAGATTTTTGGCTTTTGAGCTGACCTTTAGTGAGAGCTTAGGTCTAAGGAGATTTTTCAGCTCTTTTGGCAAGATGATATCTATGCCTAGATTTGAGATGATAGTAGAGGTGCTTAGCAAAAATTCCTCTAGTTTTGACTTAGAGAGCTCTACCATCTCATTCTCTAGTAGCTGGCTTGTCTCAGGTAGATAGGTATTTAGAAAAGAGATAAATTTTAGTACCTCCATCTTATTCAGAACACTCAAACTCTGATTTAGCAGATACTCCTTATCTCCATTTTGTACTTTTATAGAGAGCATGTAGTTATCAGATTTATCGATATAGATTTTATAACGGTATTGACTTTTGATGATGTCAAAGATAGCAAAGTAGTTATAGATAGCTGAGGCTAAGTTCTCATCCTCAAAGCCTTTGACCTTGAATTTATTGGCATTAAAAAAACTCCAAGAGATTTGGGGTGGGTTGTTCTTCTGCTTTTTATGCATAAAATCCATATGCACTACAAAGTCACTTATTACGCACGAGAGTATCACTTCTGTGGAGCTTCTTTGGTCTACATACTCTTTCTCATGCTTCACCATCTTAGGAGCTAGCCTAGCGAGCGAACTTAGCTGCTGCTGCACCTCTGGGATAGAGTGTAACACCCTGTAGGCAATAGAGAAGTCCTTTTTATCTTCAATTACAGTCGGGACAAAGCTCTTCGCCTCTATCATCAGATAGGCTACTCTAAACAGATAAAACAAGAAACGATAGCTCTGACTCCCACTCTCGTCTTCACATGAGATAAAGAGCCTAAACAGCTCAGTAGTAGAGAGAGTAAAGCCCTGCTTTGTGAACTTCACATTCATGGTAGAAAAGAGCGGCTTGTAATCTACCAAGAGAGGATTTGTCACGGAAAAACTACTCTCATAGATATCACGATTGAGTACAAACTCAAAATCAGAGTTCTGCAGCAGTCTCTCTATATCCTCCATCTCACGGTTCTGGATAGGTGAGATACTCTGCACCAAGGCTCTAGGTACTTTTTTGTAAAACTCCTCCATCACCTCTCTATAGTCAATGGATGCAAAAGGTGGATTGGGGTTCAACATAGAGAGTATAAAGCCAGAGCTATCGCTAAGCTTGATAATTTCCATATCTTCATCACTCACCTCTTCATCTTGCCATGAAGCCAGAGACAGAGGATACTCTATATCTATCTCACTCTCTATATTATAATGCTTGACAAGGTCAAATCCACGAAGAGAGAAGAGTATAAACGGATTTTTATCCATCTCACTCACAGCAATATAGTAAAGTCCTGCTATATGTTTACAGGCATAATCACCCCAAAAATCAGGACAAGAACAGCTCATTTTAAAATTTTGGAAGAGAGAGATTTTGGCTTCAAAAAGAAGATTTAGAAATGCTTCAGGTAAATCACCATTCATGATAGAGGCTAAAATAAGAGGATTTTTTTCTAAAATATTTTTGATAGTTTCTATCTCATCTTTACTAAAAGGAGTAAAATCCATACTCGTACTATAGTAGGGGCTATAGTTACCTCTCACCCTTGCTTTGATATGACTATCTTTGACAGAGACATTGTAGACTTTACCTGTATTGGCATAGGTCTTACCTCTCCCCAGTCGTCCATAGTCCGTTTTTTGTTCCAAAACATTTAGAAGTTCTGCTCCCCATATAGTGGTTCCGTACTGTTTTTTTGCCATACCCTAACCCCAAAAAGTACAAAGAGGATCTTTATCTACCTCATCAATACACTTTTGCAGATCTTTTTGAGGTGGCAAGTTTGTATAGAGTTCTTTTTTACCATTACCTCGTATCCAGTAAAGTTGCCATGCCATAGACTCTTTATCAAAAATCATAACAGCCACAGGAAGCTCAGACCATCTAGTTCGGTCATTCCATAAAGGTCGTTTCTCTATGAGCGTTACCTTGTTTTTCTCTATGCTGTAGGTAAGTTGTATAGCATGTTTAATCTCTTCAGGAATGCGTGTCTTGCAAAACTTATCAAGTTGTTTTTGTGCTAGTTGTTTTTGTATCGGTGCTATTGTCATTATTTCTCTCTTTCTATCAAAGCTATCTTATTGTCTATTTAGGATTCAAAGTCTACACTGCCTTTGTTTTATATCAAACTCAGTTCATTC
>NZ_JAACKB010000258.1 GCF_010892395.1 Sulfurovum sp. bin170 | reverse complement strand
TCACGATTTCAAAGATGCAATAGAAATTGCACAAGATATATACTGGATTGGTATGTATCTTGAAAATGACCCCTTCCAATGCCACCCCTATTTAATTAAAAACGGTGACGAATCTATCCTTGTTGACCCAGGCTCAATGTTAGAGTTCCATGAGACAGTACGTAAAGTAAAAACTATTGTTGATATGAAATCAATCAAATACATTGTACTACATCATCAGGACCCAGACTTAGTAGCTGCAGTCCCTGAAATAGAAAAACTAATAGATAGAGATGACCTGCTCATTGTAACGCACTCTAGGATGTCTCTGCTCATTAAACACTATCTTGTTACTTCTGATTATTATGAGATTGATAAAAATGACAATCAACTCACAACTCCAAATGGATATAGATTAGAGTTTCATACTACTCCATACTGTCACTCCCCTGGTGCCTTTGTAAGTTATGAGCCAAAAACTAAAACTCTATTTTCAGGAGATATCTTTGGTGGTCTTGAGGAATCTTGGGAATTTTATGCTGATGAGACTTACTTTGAAAAAGCTAAACAGTTTCATCAAGAGTATATGCCGAGTAAAGATATATTTAACTACGCTTTAAAAAAAATAGAAAAACTAGATATAAATCTCATAGCCCCACAACACGGTTCTATAATTGAGAAAAAGTATATAGCTAATCTCATACGTGACATGAAAAATCTAGATTGTGGACTCTATATAGAAGAGAAATATAATAATGAACTTCTAGATACTATCAGCCAACTTCAAGAGAAAGAAAAAACTATTCAAGAGAAAGATAGACAACTCTTTGAGCAAAGTAAAAGAGCAGAAATGGGAGAGATGATAGGTAATATTGCTCATCAATGGCGTCAACCTCTCGCAATTATTAATACTATAGTTGCTATCTTACAAGAGAAGAACTCTATTACAGTTTTATCCCAAGAAGAGATTAAAGAGAAGCTGGAGAAGATGCAAACGCGTATTCTTTATATGTCTGATACCATTGAAGATTTTATGAACTACTATCGTCCAGATAAAGAAAAATCTTCTTTTAAAATAATTGATGCACTTACTCAAGCTTTAGAAGTTGCACATATCAACAATAAAGTAGAATTAACTATCAGTATAGATGAAAAATTGACTCTATATGGACTCAAAAATGAGTATATTCAAGTTATTGTTTCTATTCTTTCTAATATTCATGACTTAATCATCCAAAGGGAAATAAAAAGACCAGAGGTTGATATTAAACTCTACAAAGAGAACGGTTATGCTACTCTATCCGTAACAGACAATGTAGGTGGAATTAAAGATGAGAATTTATCTAAAATATTTAATCCATACTTCACAACAAAACATCAGTCTATGGGAACTGGACTTGGATTATATATTGCAAAGATGATAATAGAAGATACTATGGGTGGTTCACTGAGTGTTAACAATACAAGTGATGGAGTAACATTTACAATAAGGACGCCAGATGCAACTTGAAGAAAATGTAAGCATATTAGTTGCAGAGGATGAAGAAGAGCTTAGAGAGTATCTTGTAGAGTACCTACAACTATTTTTTAAAAATGTTTATTCTGCTAAATGTGGGCAAGAGGCCTATCTAATATATCTAGATAAAAGTCCGGATATTATCTTAAGCGATATTAATATGCCAAACTTGGATGGGCTAAGTATGATATCTAAGATACGAGAGCGAGACCT
>NZ_JAACKB010000257.1 GCF_010892395.1 Sulfurovum sp. bin170 | reverse complement strand
TTTTTCTAATTTTATACTTTTAGAATTAAAATATTTTTTTATAGGTTCTTTTATTGGGGTACATTATAGTATTGGATATTAAGACTATTTCACTCAAAACAGGATTGAGTATTGAGGTAATAGAGAAGTTAAAAGGGTAATATTTTAGTTTCATCTGAAGAGAGTTCTATATTTTGGTCTAAGAGAAGCTTTTCATTCCATGAAATTATATACATGGACTTTATATAAATTGGTGGGCATAAATGCACCACCCTACGGCTACTTATACCTAAAAGTAATCCTACCCTTATCTAAACTATAAGGAGTAAGCTCCACCTTAACTTTATCTCCAGGTAAGATTTTGATATAGTGCATTCTCATCTTCCCCGCGATATGACACAATATAACATGTTTATTATCTAGTTCCACTCTAAATGTAGCGTTTGGCAACGCCTCTATTACTTTTCCGTCTATCTCAATTACATCAGTTTTTGCCACTGTTTATCTCCTTTGTTTCATAAATCACTAAAGCTTCACCTGTTAATTCAAGCTCCACTTATAATCACTGCTCTGTTATCTATTATTGCAACTGTATGTTCATAGTGTGAGGTTCTAAGACCATCTTCACTAACCACTGTCCATTTGTCATCCCATACTATGGGTTGACCACTCCTTTGGCAAACCATCGGTTCTATGCAGAATACCATACCATTTTTAATCTTGGGTCCCTGTTTTGGTTTTCCCTCTAAATAGTTTGGAATACTTGGTTCATCGTGTGGTTTTTTCCCAATACCATGACCACAAAAGTCTCGAAGGGGGATATATCCTCTATCTATTATAAAATTCTCCAAAAGGGCTGATAGCTCTTTGAATCTCATTCCTACTCGGATGTTCTCTATAGCATAATAGAGTGCATCTTTGGAACAAGCGATAAGCTCTTCGTCTTTTTTGGAGATTTTTCCTATAGGTATGGTGATCGCCGCGTCACCGAAGTAACCATCTATCTTTGTGCCTAAATCCAATCCAAGTATATCACCCTCTTTGATTTTTGCATCAGTTGGTACACCATGTATGCAGACCTCATTTAGAGAGGTGCAGACAGCAGCAGGAAATCCATAGAGACCTTTGAAAGAGGGAATTGCCCCCTGTTCACGAATGAACGCTTCACCCATCGCATCAATCTCTTTTAGGGTCATCCCAACAGTGATATTTTCTTGGAGATATTTTAGTGTTTTCCCAACGATTGACCCAGCTAATCTTAGCTTGGTCAACTCTTTGGGCTTACGAAGTGCAATAGCCATTAAAGACCTACTGCACCTAGTGTTTCATATTTGTTCATGTAGATTTGAGCCTCTATTTTTCTCATTGTATCAAGTGCAACTTGAACAACAATAAGTACTGCAACTCCCCCGAAGAAGAATGATGCACCCATGGCACTAATCATCATAAACGGAACAGTTGAGATGGCTGCAAGATAGAAAGCACCTGAACCTGTCAAGTTACTTGCCACTTCATTGATGAACTCTTTGGTATGATTACCAGGTCGCACACCAGGGATGAAGCCACCTTGTCTCTTTAGATTGTCTGCTATATCTTTGGCATTAAATACGATTGAAGCGTAGAAGAATGCAAAGAATACAACCAAAATAAATGTCACAAGGTTAAATACAACACCACCAGGGGTTAGAGCATCTGCAAAACCTAGAGCAATCTCGTTTGTACTACTCTGTAACATTGTAAGAGGAAACATTAGTACAGCTGAAGCAAAAATTGGAGGGATAACACCTGCAAGGTTCACTTTGATTGGAATATAGTTCATCACTCTTTTGTCTTGGTTCTGCATAATAGTTTTTCTGGAATATGAGATAGGTATCCTTCTCTCTCCAAGTTCAACATAGATAATTATAAAGATTGTAATCAAAATAATTGCTAACATAACAAGAACAGCAAAGAAAGGAAGTTCCCCTGTATTTATACCCTCTACTGTGTTTGAAATCGCAGAAGGGATACCTGAGACGATACCAGCAAAGATAATAAGTGAGATACCATTACCAATTCCACTCTGTGTAATTCTCTCACCAATCCACATCAATAACATCGTTCCAGTCACCATAGATACAGTTGTAATAAGTGTAAACATCATAGGGTCAATCATAACAGCACTCTCTCCATTTGGTCCTGTCATACCTTGAAGTCCCATAGAGACACCCATAGCTTGGACAATTGTAATGAATATCGTAGCATATCGAATGATTTGCATATATTTTTGCATACCATCTCGCTCTTTTTTCATCTGACCGATAGTAGGAAAAGTAGCTGCTAGAAGTTCCATGACGATGGAGGCGGTAATATATGGCATAATACCAAGGGAGATTATAGAGAGTCGCTCGATTGCGTTTCCAGAGAACATGTTTGCCATTCCGAGCATTCCAGCCCCTCCGTTATCGCTAAAAAAGGAAGCGATAACGGCGGTGTCAACACCAGGAACAGGCACATATGCTAAAACTCTATAAGCAAATAGAAATCCAAAAGTAATCAGTATCTTTTGAGTTAAAGCACTGCTCATGGTTATTTACCACTAGTTGTAACGGCTTCATCTTTGATTTTAGATACCAAATCCTTAGCACCTGCACCAATAAGTTTTACTTTTGTTACAGATTTTTGAAGTCTATATACAGATTTGATAGACTCTATTGTAATCTCATCAAGCTCTGCAACAGCTTTGTTTTTCCCCACATTAATTGCATGTGGTTTGATTACTCTTGAAGAGAAACCAATCTTTGGCAATCTTCTATATAGTGGCATTTGACCACCTTCAAAACCTCTTTTTGCAGAGTAACCAGTTCTTGACTTTTGACCTTTGTTACCTCGTCCTGCTGTCTTACCAGTTCCAGAACCTTGACCTCGACCAACTCTTTTTCTATTTCGAGTTGAACCAGGGGCAGGTTGTAAATTATGTAAACCCATATCTACTCCCTTATGCTTTAATTCTTGAAAGAGCTTTTATTGTTGCTCTTACAAGGTTGTTTGGATTATTTGAACCCAATGATTTAGCAATAACATCTTGAATACCTGCAAGTTCAAGTACTGGTCTCATCGCACCACCTGCAATAGTACCTGTACCTTCAGATGCTGGTCTTAGGATAATTCTACTAGCACCAGTTTTTTGCTCAATATCATGAGCAATAGTTGTACCCTTGACATTAATTTTTACAAGACTTTTAAAGGCATCATCTACAGCTTTTTTAATCGCATCAGGAACCTCTTTTGCTTTTCCTGTACCATAACCAATTGTACCATTTTTGTCACCAATCACTACAAGAGCAGTAAATCTAAATCTTCTACCACCCTTAACAACTTTAGTAACTCTTCCGATGTTTACAATTTTCTCTTCAAATTTCTCTCTGTCTATATTTTCAGTTAACATCAACGCTCCTTAAAACTTGATTCCAGCATCTCTAAGAGCATCTGCAAATGAAGCAACAACACCGTGATAGAGATAACCGTTTCTATCGAAAACAATCGTTTCAATATTTTTAGCTTTAAGAGCATCTGCCATAGAAGCACCTACTTTTGTAGCATCCTCTCTGGTCGCTTTTAGACCCATTTTTTTACCATTAACGGAAGCTAGTGTTACACCAGCTATATCATCAATCGCTTGAGCATAAACATGCTTGTTTGATTTGAAGATAGAGACTCTTGGAAGAGTCTCAACACCTGAAATCTTACCTCTTACTCTGGCTTTTCGTTGAGCTCGGAGCTTATTTTTTCTTCTTTGAATACTTTTTAACATCTTTTGCTCCTATTAACTTGCTGATTTTCCAGCTTTTCTGATAATAACTTCATCAGTATACTTAACACCTTTACCCTTGTAAGGCTCTGGTGGTCTAAAGCTTCTAATCTCCGCAGCTGCTTGTCCCACAGCTTGTTTATCAGAACCTGCAATGTGAATCAAGTTCTTCTCAACCTTGATATCAAGTCCATCTGGAATAGTATACTCAACTGGGTGAGAGAAACCAAGCTGAAGGTTAAGCATTTTGCCTTGAATAGCAGCTCTGTAACCAACACCGTTAATCTCTAGGCTCTTTTTGAAACCTTTGTCCAGTCCCTCAATAATATTTGCAAACAACGCTCTGTAAGTTCCCCAGAAAGCTGCACTCTCTTTAGACTCACCAACTCGTCCAAATGTTACCTCAGCACCATCAATACTCATCTCAACTCTACCATGAGTCTCTAATCTCTTCTCATCGTTACCTTTTTTGGCAACAATCACTGTACCATCAAGTGATACATCAATACCGTTAGCAACGGTTACAGGTTTTTTTCCTACTCTTGACATATCTACTCCTTACCAAATACTACAAAGTACTTCGCCACCAACTTTAAGTTTGAATGCTTCATCATTTGCAATCACACCTCTGTTGGTAGATACTACTAGTGTTCCGTAACCATTTTTGAAAAATCTAACCTCATCAGCACTCTGGTAAACTCGTCTACCAGGCTTAGAGAT
>NZ_JAACKB010000256.1 GCF_010892395.1 Sulfurovum sp. bin170 | reverse complement strand
GATGGAATACTTGCGCTTGAGAGTGAAGTAAACAATGAAGAGAATGACTTTTTGAAAAAAGGTTTATCTATGGCAATTGACGGAAGTGAGCCAGATACTATTCGTGAGCTTCTTGAGATTGAGATGGAGCAGACGAGTACAAGACATAAAGTCAACGGTTCTATCTTTAATCAGTGGGCAGGTCTTGCCGGTGCCATGGGTATGGTTGGTACACTCATCGGTCTTGTTGCGATGCTTCTAAATATGGCAGATCCATCAGCGATTGGTCCATCTATGGCGGTTGCTTTACTAACTACCATGTATGGTGCTATTATCGGTAATGTATTTGGTACACCTATCTATAATATTTTAACAATTAGAAATGATGAAGAGACAAAAGTTAAAGAGATGATTTTATCTGGAATTATGTCGATTCAATCAGGTGATGCTCCAAGAGTTTTAGAGGCTAAGCTACTGAGTTATATGGCTCCAAATGAACGCGTGAGCCAGTTTGATTAATGGACTTGATTAATGGCTAAGCAAAAGTGTCCAGAATGTGAGGAGTGTCTCCCTGCTTGGCTAGCAGCCTTTGGGGATTTAATGTCACTGCTTTTATGTTTTTTCGTTCTCCTCTTATCCATGTCAAGTATGGATGCCAAAAAGATTTCTGAAGCTATCGGTTCACTCTCGGGTGCCATGAGTGTTTTAGAGGGTGGTACAAAAACTGAAATCTCTAAACAGCGTATTCAAGAATCTACACCAATAGAGTCTCAAGATGAGACCAGTGAAGCTGTAAATAGAGTCCAGCAAGCTGTAGGTGATGCAAATGAGATGATGGAACAAGGGCATGGACCTGCTATCTCTCTAGATGAAGCACAAGAAGGATTTGTGATAGAACTTCCAGCTTCACTTCTCTTTAAACCAGGCAGTGCAACTATAGAAAATGAAGATGCCTTGCTTTTCTTAAAGAGGGTTGCTCTCATTATAGAAGAGTTACCTAGAACCATGCAGGTGAGTGTTCAGGGACATACAGATAACCAAGGACCAGGAGCAAAGAGCCCATTTAAAGATAACTGGGAACTCTCATCTGCTAGAGCAATTTCTGTCCTCCAAGAGTTACTTTTAGATGGAGTAGATCCAAAGAGAATCAGTGCTTCTGGATATGCTGAATTTAAAGCAATAGCAACGAATGCCACTGCTAGCGGTAGAGAAAAAAATCGTCGTGTTGAGTTGCATTTTTATGGAGCAAAAGGTGATGAAGAAGCGAAAGTGAAAGAGTCAGTATTAGATAAGGCCTCTGCTAAATAATGTTAAGATACCTTATCTTACTTCTTTCACTTATATCGCTCTTAGGTGCTGAAGCTGTAACTATACCTACTATGAATTTCGAATTATCATCTCCAGATACTCCACAGCAATTAGTTAGCTCTCTTAATGTTTTAGTAGTTCTAACACTTCTATTTTTAGCACCATCGATGGTGCTTGTTATGACTACCTTTACTCGTTTTGTAATTGTGTTTGGTTTTTTGCGTCAAGCACTTGGTACGCAACAAGTGCCTCCAACGCAACTTTTGGTAATGCTGGCTATGATTTTGACATTTTTTGTTATGGAGCCTGTAGGTACAAAAGCCTATGAGAATGGTGTAAAGCCATATATAGCTGAAGAGATAGGGTATGAAGAAGCATTTGACAGAACTACTCTGCCATTTAAAAACTTTATGATTAGAAATACGAGAGAGAAAGATTTAGCGCTATTTTTTAGAATAAGAAAAATGGAAAATCCTCAAACAGTCGCTGAAGTGCCATTATCTATCGTGATACCGGCATTTGTTATAAGTGAGTTAAAGACTGCATTTGAGATAGGTTTTTTACTCTTTTTACCATTCTTAGTTATAGACATGGTTGTTGCTTCGATACTCATGTCTATGGGTATGATGATGCT
>NZ_JAACKB010000255.1 GCF_010892395.1 Sulfurovum sp. bin170 | reverse complement strand
GACTCTTTAGAAAAGATGGTTCACTCGTAACTCAGATGCAGGTTAACCCACATAGCCGAAATGACTTAATGTGGAAATTCCCTAAAAATGGTCTTTATGACATTCGTTCAACAGAATACTCTGGTCCAAAAGGTGGACGACACATGACACTTAAAGAAGCTGTAGTGGTTCAAGGGTGTGACAGAGATGATGAGCTTTCAATGATAGGAGGTAAGTAAGATGAGTTTTATGAATACTCTAATAAATGGAAATGAGGGTGGTCTCAAAACTGATGGCTTAACACCAATGCAAAAGTTAACGCTTCGTGCAGTCATCATGGGAGTCCTTTTTTATGGTTTAGCTGTTTTAGAGGGTCAGTTGATGAGAACACAGGGAATAGTACCTGGACTTTTTGAAGAGTCTCACTACTTCTCTATTTTAACAGTTCACCCGATTATCGGTATTTTTGGGTCAACCTATCTGATTGTCTTTGGAGCGTTTACTTTCCTCGTTCCTTATTTGATGAAGAAGCCTCTTTACAGTATAAAGCTTGGTAACTGGACTTGGATATTGATTGCCGGTGGTGCTACTGCCTCTTGGATAGGTGGTGCTATTTTCCACTATGCTCCTCTCTACACGCTCTACTGGCCTCTACCTGTTGATTTTTCACAGTTTGATGCGGTGGGTGGATTGGTCTTTATTATTGGTATTGCAGTGATTATGATAGGAACTTTAGGGTTTATCTATAATATCTTTGCAACGGTTTTCTATACCGAAGAGGGTCATGAAAAACGACCGATGAAACCACTGCTTATCTCTGCGCTGGGGATTGATGGGTTCTTGAACATCTGGTACAAAATCACAGGTCGTGAGCCATATTCAAAAGATCCTGCTGTCTCTTTGCCAGTTGTTGCAATTTTCCGTGGTACGATTGATACTTTCCTTGATGCTTTGGTTATTTTGACTTGTGGTATTTTGATCTTAGTTTATATCATAGGTGATTTATCAGGTGTAGCAATGGACTATAGTTCAGTTAATGCACTTCTTTACAAAAATTTCTTTTGGTGGGGTCTTGACCTTATCGCAGATGGACTTGTACTTATCTATGTTGCCGGTACTTGGTATCTATTGGCGATGATGATTACTGGTAAAAAACTGTTCATGCAAAACATCGCTAGAGCAGCACTTTTACTAGAGCTTGTTGTATCTTGGATGGTATGGTCTCACCACCTTCTAGCTGACCAAGGTCAACCAAACATCATGAAACTTATCTCTGGTGAGATGGTTACAGCATTTGAGCTTATTACGCAAGGTATAGCGATATTTATTACACTTGTAACACTTTGGAGTGCGAAACCACTCAAAATGTCAAATGAATTAAAGTTCCTACTTGCCGGTCTCTTTGGGTTTATGATTGCGATTCCACCTGCAATTTTACAAGCGGATATGGGTCTAAACAGAATCTTGCATAACACACAGTGGATTATCTTTACCCATGTACACACAGCAATTTTGATTGGTCTGACGATGACACTCTATGCAGTTATCTATACACTCTTTCCAATCCTTACCAATGGTACAAAACTCTATAGTCAAAAAATAGCAAACTTCCACTTCTGGGCTCACCTTATTGGTGCGTTGGGAATGAGTGCCTTTATGGGTCTGGCAGCGATGGATGGACTTCTTAGAAGAACACTCTATGTTGAGGGAGAATATACTACGTATATGGT
>NZ_JAACKB010000042.1 GCF_010892395.1 Sulfurovum sp. bin170 | reverse complement strand
TGTTTCTCTAAGTCTATCAAAATGCATGATATTGTTATTGGTCTATTGATTAATGTTTTGGATTTTGGACTTTTGTTATAATGAAAAATTATATCAACGGAATTGCTACACTATCCAAATCATAATTCTAATAGTATATAATATCAATAAATTCAAAAAAGAGTTAATCATGTACCAAAATGAACTAAATGCCCTAAAAAAAGCAAACCGATTTAGAGAGAGAAAGCTGTTTGATAGTGAATTAATAGATTTTGCATCCAATGACTACTTGGGTTTTGCCAATGACAAGAAGCAGTTCAAAAAAGCTTATCAACTGGTGAGAGAATATGACACCATTGCCCCAAAAGCGAGTATGCTTGTCAATGGCTATCATGAAATACATGAGGCGTTTGAGAAGACTCTTTCAAAGCTGAATGGATTTGAAAAAGGGTTAGTTGTTGGCTCTGGATTTTTGGCAAACATCGCTCTGATTGAGTCGCTTGTTCGCAAAAGAGATATGCTTTTTATTGATGAAGATTATCACGCTAGTGGGATGATGGCTACTGGTCTTTTGGGTGATAGGGTTGTGAAGGTCAGGCACAATGACCCATCTGACCTCGAAGAGAAGCTAAAACAGCACACTACAGGGCGAAAGATTATCGCCGTTGAGGGGGTCTACTCTATGTCTGGAAAACTATGCAAACGAGAGATATTTGAATTGGCTGATAGATATGAGGCTCTACTTATTGTAGATGAGGCTCACAGCTCTGGGGTTTTGGGAGAGAATCTTTTAGGGATATTTGAATATTACGATATTGAGCCACAAAGCAATCATATCAAAATGGGAACTTTGGGTAAGGCTTATGGCTCTTATGGTGCTTATATTTTAGCCTCATCAGAGATTATTAGTTTTTTAGAGAACCGAGGAAAACCCATTATCTATGCTACTGCTCCATCTGTTTTTGATACAGCTTTGGCACTTATAAACATCATAAAAGTATCAAACAGTAGCCAAAAATATTATAAAGCGATAAAAGAGAGACAGGCTATCATCAAAGAGGCTAGTGGTGTGGAGCTAAAATCACTTATATTTGCTCTACCTGTTCCAGAAAATGCACAAACCATTCGTCTACAAGAGGCTCTGATGACCAAAGGTTTTCTAGTAGGTGCTATCCGACAACCAACTGTTACAGAACCAATCCTACGAATTATCCCAAGATTAGGCTCTTCTAAAAAATCATTAAAGTCACTACTCAATCACTTTTAGATATAATTAGCCCATTTTTAAAAGATAACTTGCAAGAGTAGGAACCGATGGCTTTAGCCCAATGCCAATGAATTAAGAATATTGTTATTGATTTATTAGGACAAGGTAGTGGCATTGTCCCTACAATATTTCAATTTCAAAACAGTAGAGACAAGGGACTCCCTTGTCTAAATCTTTAATTCATTGGCATTGGGCTTTAGCCTCGTTATATTCGGGACTAAAGTCTCCGATTCCAAATTTGCAAAAAATCTAAAGAAGGAAACTCATATATGATTAATCAGTTGATTAAAGGCTCGATAATGTTGGTAATAATATTTGCCATTGCACTCTTTGCTGCATTTATCTACGCTTATAATGAAATCCAAGTTGATATGGACAAAATTGTTAACTATCGTCCAAAAACATCTTCTGTAATACTTGACCATGAGGGAAACAAGATTGCAAATTTGATGGATGGAAAACATAGACTCTATGCAAAATATGATGAGATACCTGGTTATCTTATTGAGGCTCTAGTTGCGATAGAAGATACACGATTTTTTGAGCATGAGGGGATTAATCCTGATGCGATTATCCGTGCAGCTATCAGAAATTTTGAAGCGGGTAAAAAGGTAGAGGGGGGAAGTACCATAACTCAACAGCTTGTCAAAAAAATCCTACTCTCTCCTAAAAGAAGTTATACACGAAAGTTAAAAGAGGCGATACTCTCTATGAAAGTAGAGAATGAGTTAACAAAAGAGGAGATATTAGAGAGATACCTCAACGAAATCTCTTTTGGTTCTGGTTATTTTGGAATCAAAACAGCAGCAAGAGGTTTCTTTCAGAAGAGTCTTGATGAGTTAACACTGAAAGAGGCTTCAATGTTGGTTGGACTACCAAATGCACCATCTCACTTTAACCCTATACGACATCTCGATAGAGCTTTAAAAAGAGCCAATACTATCTTGACTAGAATGAAAACACTTGGTTGGATTCATGAAGATGAGTATCTCTCTGCGATTAAAGAGACCCCCGAGATACACAGGAGTACACTAACTCAAAATATCGCACCATATGTCACAGACGAGGTAGTAAGAAGACTCAAAAAAGAGTTCAAAGATATAAAAATTGGTGGATACACTATCTATACTACAATAGATATGAAGCAACAGAAGATTGCAAGAAAAGCACTAAAATATGCACATAGAAAGGTTGTCAAGAGACAGAGAGAGAGCATCGAAAATACTACTCTTAATGGTGCATTACTTGCAGTTGATAATAAAACTGGTGATATAAAAGCTATGGTTGGTGGAGTTGACTACAAAAAATCTGCTTATAACCGTGCGACCATGATGACAAGACAACCTGGTTCTGCTTTTAAACCATTTCTATATCAGATTGCTCTTGATATGGGATACAATCCTGCAACAGAGCTTACAGATGTATCTAGAACTTTCCAATACTATAAAAATGGTAAAAGAGTAATCTGGAAACCTAAAAACTATGAGAGTAATTTTGTAGGTTTTATAAAACTTAGAGAAGCCCTTGTCCACTCACGAAACCTTGCAACCATAAATCTCGTAACAGAGATTGGTGTACAAAGAATATTTGAGAAGTTAAAGATGCTAAATATACCACATATTCCACAAGATATGTCTATCTCTTTGGGTAACCTCGGACTTAGCCCTGCAAAGATGGCACAGATATACTCTGCTTTTGCAAATGGTGGACATATGATAGAACCAAGACTTATATCAAAAGTTGTAGCACGAAATGGTACAATCATATATGAAGCAAAAAATCAAGTGATTGCTAACTTCACCAAACCTGAACAAGCCTATCTGATGACTGATATTCTAAAAGACATTGTTACTAGAGGAACAGGACGAAATGCACAAGTTCCTGGAATTGAACTAGTAGGTAAAACTGGAACTACTAACAAAAATGTTGATGCATGGTTTTGTGGATATTCACCATCTACAGAGGTTATTGTATGGATAGGAAGAGATAACAACAGACCCATAGGAAAAGGTGGTACAGGTGGTGGTACAGCAGCTCCTGCATTCTCATATTTCTTTAAAAAGTTATATGAACTATATCCTGACCTGCCAAGAAAATTTGAAGTACCAGATGGGGTTTATAATACAAGAAATGGAGTTAGAACAGAACTATATACAGATACATCTCCTCTGCCAACTAAAGCAGAGACGCATACAACAGAGGAGTTTCCTGACCTATTTTAAAGATAGCGAGGCTAAAGCCCAATGCCAATGAATTAGCGAGGCTGAAGCCATCGTTTCCTTATATGCAATCCGCATTTTCGGAATCGGCGTGTTTACACCCGAACTATTTGGTTCAAAAGAGAGCTTA
>NZ_JAACKB010000254.1 GCF_010892395.1 Sulfurovum sp. bin170 | reverse complement strand
TTTCTCCATGATAGTATTACTTAAGAGTTTAACTTTAGATTCGTCTCTATCCATATCCCTTTTAGATAAAAACCAAGCTATACCCCACCCTAACAGTGGAGCTACCACCAAACAGAGTCCTATCGATTCTAACATATCATATCCTTTCAAAACTACAACAGTAATTGTTTAATAATATTATATAATATTTTTTTGAAAGTATGGTGAAAAATAGTTATTTTTTGTTATTATTTTGAAGACTTCTTAAATCATTCACTTTAAGTTTGACTTTAGTTGTTATTATCTATGCATCGAACCTAAGGAGAGGATGCGACGAAATGGTGTGAGTAATATTCAAAATTTAATCTATATGAATGTTTTGTTACAGCCGATTTATACCCACCAACAATTGAAGATATGCTAATTTTGCCTTGATTTTGAAATCGTTTTTGCCCAATGGTTTGTGATGTTTTTGATGGTAGAGACAAGGCACGCCTTGTCTCAAAAATATGGTGTGTTTGAATAATGTTGCGTGTTTGGAGACAAGGCGTGCCTTGTCTCTACCATAATTGTATTTTAACACTTTTGGTTTTTCGGTTTGGTTAATTTTAGGGAGATTTATTATATTTTTTAATTAGGTGTTTTTTTTAAATTGTTTTTGTGGATAAATATTTATTTAATACCAAACTCATTTCTAAAAAAATCATCCATCTCACTATCATACTGCTCTTGGGTTAGATACTCACCACGGTTGATTCTCTCTTCTGCCATATGCACTCGCTCTCTAACCTCATCTTTGCTAGAGATTATAATATTTTGTGGAAGTTTGTTTGTAGTATTGACTCTTTGAACAGAGATAGTATCTTGTGGCAGACTCTGAATATAAGCAATGAATTTTTCATATAAACTATCAGCTATATTTATCTGTAAATTATGTGTCATCAGTTCTCCTTTGATTTTATCATACATAATCATACTTAATACTTGGAATCGGAAGGCTTTGCCTCCGCTGTTCGGGAGTAAACTCTCCGTCTCCTAAAAAAGGTATCTTAAAATTTCTCTCTATATTTTGTAATACCTAAAACGGAAATAGTTTGTTTCTTTTTATCTATCTCATAAGGGACAACATACCCTTTAAATATCAAATCTCTAAAATTATCTCGTTCAAAATATCTTGATTGTCTAAATTTATATGGAAAGAAAACCAAATCATCAACTTTATCATCCAACTCTTCTTGAAACTGTTTCGCCCTTTCTAAACTGTCTCTTGCAATAAAATCCATAATTTGAAGCATATCCAAATAGTATCTATCATCTCTAACTATCTCCATATTTTGCCTCTAACTCCTTGATAAAACCACTCATTTTATCTTGATAGACCTCTTTTGAGAGCAAAACTGCATTACCATCTTGAATATCTTTGAATCGCTGATTGAACATTTTTTTGTCCGATAGAAATTTTGGTGAGAGCATATACTCTTCTACCATTTCGTTAGAACTATTTTGATTTAAAATTGTATAGTTTTGAACTATCTCATCTTTTAAGTTTTCAATTATATTAATAAAGGCACTCATATAGTTTTCATTTATTTCCAATTGAATTGTCTGCATTGTTTTCCTTTTTAGGATAGTTTAATTCTATTATACATAATCATACTTAATAAATAGTAAACTCAATTCTAGTAATAATAGGCTCATAAGCATCATCAGTTCTCTGTCTAAATGCTCTAGTATCCACAGGTCTGTTATCCCCATCAATCCTTAGCCCTTTGGTCTTCATAACACTTTTTGTCAACGGTTTTGCAGACAAAATCACATAGACAGAACTAATCTCTTTTTGACAATTGGTACAAGATTTATAACACTCTATCGGAGGATTGATATTGAAATCTTGTTGAAAATTCAAAATACCTTTGACAGGATTTGGGGTTTTTGTCATAATAAACGGTTCACCATTCTCAATACTAAAAATAGTCAAATATCCTTGGTTTCCATTGGTATCTACCTTAAAAGAGAGAAGTTCACCTTCATTGAAAGTTTTTGGCTCTCCAACACCTTTACCATTTTTTTGATTATCATCTTTTTCTCCTTTATTTATTCTGATTTAATGTAAAGGTGTCTCAATATTTGTTTTATACTATTTTAATTTTTCTATCTCCTCAATCATTAAGCCTGTTTTTAGTGAAATAGTCGCAATATCCAATACATCCAATAGATTTTTGGCTATCTCAATTTTAGCCTTTTTTTCCCCCTCAATCTTTGCAGTATAGAGCAAAGAAGCCTTATACATCTTATTCTCCTGTTTTCTATTATAGACTGCTCTTGCTCTGTCCCCAAGTTTCATTACATCCAGTGTCTTTTTGGCTTCATCTAGCCCTTTTGCTTTGAACTTATCTTTTATCTCTTCATTTTTGAGAAAATATATCCACTCATCCAAGCTATTTTTTGCAATATTATTAAACTGATTGACTCGTATCACAAAATACTCTGGATAGATTTCATAGATTCTATCTATTGAAAATTTATCTTTTTTATTCTGTGATGGATTTAGTACCTCATCAGGTTCATGAAGACCTTTAAATTTAGTTTTGCCATGATAGATATAGTCTCTGCCTTGACCCAATTCAAAATAGACGATATTGACCGAATAGACTTTTTTTACCTCGACATAACCATCACCTTTTTTGATATATTCTGTAATCAATTTAGAAGAGCCATAAAGCATTCTATTGAAATAGTCTATTTGGCTACTATGTTGTACCTCAATCAGAATCAGCTCACCATTTTCATTTTTTGCCAAAAGGTCAACTCTATTAAACTTATCATCCTCTGTCTCTTGGTTGGCTTCGCTCTCCAAAATCTCTTCTATCTTTACATCAAATTTCAAAAGCTCTGTTAAGAATCCTTCTAAGATTCCAAAGTTCGCTTTTTGTCTTAGAATCTTTTTCATTGCCCAGTCAAAACTTACTAATTTTCTACTCACTACAAACTCCTTTTTTGAGTTGATTATACTCTTTTGATACTTGAAACTTTCCAATAAAGCCAAAGCATTTAAAAGAGTTAAGTTATTCCTATCCTCACTCCTCCACATCTTTCAAATCAAAAATATCCTCCAAACTCTCTCTATCTACATCCTCTTGCGTAGACGACACACCTATCCCTTGAAGCTTAAGTTTCATATCTGATGGATTGGTAGCATTCTCCAAAACAACCTCTTCACTTATCCTTCCACTCTGATGCAAATCCAACAGTGCTTGGTCAAATGATTGCGAACCGTATATCTCTTTACCCTCTTCAATGGTATCAAGTATCTCATAGTCTCTATTGTCACCAATCAGCTCTGCGATTCTGGATGTGCGTCTCATTATCTCAATAGCAGCAGCTCTTTTGCCATCAACTGTCTTGACCAATCTTTGAGAAACAACCCCCTCCAAAACAGAGGCTAGTGTCATCCTGATACGGTTCTGTTCTGCTTGGGGAAACATACCTATAACTCTATTGATTGTCTCTTTTGCATCTAGTGTGTGAAGTGTGGAAAATACCAAGTGACCTGTATTGGCTGCGTGAAGTGCTATCTCAATGGTCTCCAAATCACGCATCTCACCCACAAGTATAATGTCAGGGTCTTCTCTTAGTGAAGCTTTGAGGGCATTTTGAAAAGAGAGGGAGTCTTGTCCTATCCCTCTTTGAGATATAAGACACTCTCTATCTTGGTGAACAAACTCCACAGGGTCTTCAACTGTAATTATGTGCTTTTTTTTGGTACGGTTAATCCTATCAATCATCGCGGCAAGTGTGGTTGATTTACCTGAGCCTGTAACGCCTGTTACCAAGATTAAACCTCTATGCATATCAGCTAATTCTGTGATTACAGGAGGAAGATTTAACTCTTCTAGGGTAAGAATCTTGACAGGGATAATCCTCATAACACAAGAGAGACCATCAAGCTGATAAAAGAAATTTACACGGAAACGATTATCCTCATCTAATACATAGGTGCAGTCAAGCTCTTTTGTAGTTACTAGAGTAGTATATTGCTCATCGGTCAAGATAGCTTGTGCAATACCATCCAACTCACTGTGAGTCATCTGTTTGCTCCCCAGTTTCAAGAGGTCACCATTGACCCTAAGGCGAATGATAGAACCTGATTTTAGATGGAGGTCACTCCCTCCATTGTGTATAAGATTTTTTAGGTAGAACTGTAGTCTTTTTTGCATATTATATACTTTATTAATTTTTTATTAAATTATAACAAAAGTATATTAATTTATTAAATTTTAATCTTCCAAACTATCCAACATCTCTCTAAAAGCATCCTCAAAAGCACTCAATCCATCATCAAGAAGCCCTTTGCATATCTCATCCATATTGAATCCATTATCTTCAAGATTTGTAAAATATCCATTGAGTATAGAGTCCTCTATTGGCAAAACTTCACCTCTATCATCACTCTTTAGATGAGACTCTATCGTTGCTAGTGGAGCAGTGTTGATGGAGTGTGAAGCCATAAGCCCTGCTATGTAATAGTTGGCAGGTAGAGCATCTCCTTTAACACCAGTACTTGCAAACAAGGCTCTCACATTTGGCATCTCATTTGACTCTATCATATTATAGATTTTAGCAGCGTTATAGATACCTGTTTTTGCAGGGTCGATTCCACATGCTTCAAGTTCCGTATCCAATGCTCTATCGAAACGGCTAACAAACACAGAGATAACCCCCTCTACACGACCTGAACCACTCTCTTCACACTGCTGGACTCCTCTTCTCATCGCTTTCATACACTGTGTTGCCTGTTTTTGAGAGAAGATAAGTGTTGCATTTACAGAGATACCCTCTGCCATTAGCTTGGTCATCGCCTCATACCCTGCCTGTGTTGCTGGTACTTTTACCATCACATTTGGTTCACTAATTGCTTGAAAAAGTCTTTTTCCCTCTTCGTAGGTTCCATTGGTATCATTGCATAAAAATGGGTCAACTTCTATAGAGATAAACCCATCATTGTTATCATCATAGAGAGGACGAAGTAATTTTGCTACGGTTTTGATGTCTTCTATCGCCAAAGCCTCATACTTCTCTTTGCCTGTTTTTCCTTGTAGAGAATCTAATTGCTCTTTGTATGCAGGGGATTTTGTGATTGCAGATGCAAAGATAGCAGGGTTGCTTGTAGCTCCGTTAACTATCTCTTTATCTAGTAGTTTTTTGAACTCATTTTTTAGATAATCTCTCTCTATGAAGTCCAACCATAGTGAGAAGTTTATGTCTCTGTTTACCATATCTTTTATTCCTTACTTATATAATTTTACAATCAATAAAATTATAACATTTTTCAATAAAAGTATTACTTAGTGTTATTAAGGTTGGTTTTGATTTTAAAACTTTTGCAAGGCTCATTTGGAATCGGAGGCTTTAGCCCAATGCCAATGAATTAGCGAGGCTGAAGCCATCGTTTCCTTATATGCAATTTGCATTTTCGGAATCGGCGTGT
>NZ_JAACKB010000253.1 GCF_010892395.1 Sulfurovum sp. bin170 | reverse complement strand
TGAATAGAGAGTGAGGAATATTTTGAAATATAAAATCTTTATAATATTTACTATCTAAACTACTCTCTTTTTTTATAATAGAACTAGATGAACTATTCAAAATATCTTTTAACTCTTTTTGAGATTTATTAAACTCAAAAAAAGGAGTTTTATTGTCTCTATTGCTTTTCTGAGGTTGATTTACATTGTTATTGCCTATGCATTCCACCTCAGGAGAGGTGGAACGAGAGTTACTCGGAACCGATGGCTTTAGCCTCGCAATATTTGGGACTAAAGTCTCTAAGGGCTTATTATAATATTTACCATCTAAATTGGTCTCTCTCTTTATAATAGGAGTAGATGAACTATCTATGCATTCCACCTCAGAGAGGAGGGAAAGAGAATTGTAGTGACTGTGATTTAGTATATGCTTATGCCAATGCTGATAATATACTATATTATCTTTCAAATTTTGATACAGAAAAAACAGTACAGCATCATTTTTTATTGTCAAAAAGATAGGATTAACTCGTCTCAAAACCGTCTCTGCAAATGAGAAAACACCTCCCATTCTAAACACCAAAAGTCCCATAGGATTAGAAGACATCAGAGATAGAGATTTCACGCTTTGTACCCTTTTCATTACTCACTTCCTTATTGATTTTGCTAATCTGACTGCACCACTTTTGGCGTTCCCAATGAGGCATCTCCAAGATGCTCTCTTCGCTCCAATGCATATAATATGCCACAAAAGCTATCTCATCATAGAGCTTATCTTCTGGATAGCTTGTTATTTTGGGGGGCTAAAACTAACCTCCACCTCCTCATTACACGATGTACATTTTGTCCTAAGTGTTACACTTCCATTACCGTTAATACGACTATATAACTCCTGCAAAAAAGCGAGGTCTTCGATAAATATCCCCTCAATCGTCCCTGGGTTAATATCAGGAAGTGAGCCTAACTTGGTAATCACTCGTGAGAGCAAAATAATGCTCAAATAGCTAGGGTTCCCCTGCACACGAGGGTCACGCAGAGGTAGTATCTCATCCCCTGCTGTTGCTAGTCGCATCATCCCTTTTTTGTGTAGAGTTCCCTCCTCATCAGCATATCCACTAGGAAGAGTAAAACTATATTCTGTCTGTAGAGCCATCTCCTACTCCTACTTCACGCGTTTCATGCCTTCATGAGCCACATCAATCGACTCTATGGCAATATTATTATCCGTAGCATTAAGGTCAGGTGCATCATATTTTGTTGGCCAAGCTCTTGAAAACTCCCAACGACTTTTCGACTCACCCTGCTCATCTATCAAGATAATCGCCATATTTTTATAGTAATCATCTGTTTTGCCATCTTCAACCAGTTTTCGCCACTCATACAGCTCCATAGAGTCTGTTAATCCCACTTTGAGAGAGATGTTTCCATACTTAATAAGTCCTGGAATCTTACGAACAGTCGGTTGGTCATTTCCTTCACGATACTCTATAGGGTCTTGTGAACTATCAGGTATGGTTACCTCTTTGAATCCAGCCTGAACAAGACCGTCAATCTCTAGTAGAAATCGGTAATTTTTATAAGGGTTTTTCTGTGCCATCTATATCTCCTTTATGCACCAGCATTACACTGTTGTGCTATTCTAAAGATTACAAACTCTGCTGGTTTTACAGGACAGACTCCAATCTCACATATAAGACGACCATTATCTATATCATCTTGTGTCATTGTCTCACGGTCACACTTCACAAAAAATGCCTCCTCTGGAGTAGACCCCATCAATGCACCCTCTCTCCACTGTGTAGTCAAAAAGTTGATAATAGTCTGCTTGACTCTATCCCAAAGCTTCGCATCATTTGGCTCAAACACAACCCACTGTGTCCCCTCATCAATAGACTCTTCGAGAAACATAAATAGACGACGGACATTAATATACTTCCATAAAGAGTTACTAGCAGTAGTCCTAGCCCCCCAGACCAAAATACCTCGCCCAGCAAATGCACGGATACAGTTGATACCATTAGGGTTGAGCAGAGCCTGTTCAGCTTTATTATAATTAACTTTTAGCTCCAATGCCCCACGAACTTGCTCATTGGCTGGTGCTTTATGTACACCTCTCCCCGTATCACTTCGACTATAGACACCTGCCATAGCTCCACTTGGTGGGATAAATATCTGTTGGCTTTTGAGCTTATTGTTATCTGCTGTATCAATATACTCAACAGCACTTTTATACCACGGAGCATAGAGTGAAGCGTATCCGTCAGCAGAGATGGCATCCTCTTTATAGGTTGCAATAGCCGTAGTTGTAATTGTATCCTCAGGAGTATCAAGGATTGCAATACGGTCTTTCATCAATTCACAATGTGCAATAAGTGCTTTTATAACAGTCTCTGTAGTAACCCCAGGAGCCATAACCATAGTAACCTCATCAACATCAGTCAATGCCGTAAGCCCTGTCCTAGCTCCTGCTCCACCATCTGTACCAACAATCGCACCATCACTATCATCTGCACTCTTGACTATAAACGCTGTGGTTCCTCCATTGAGGAAAAAACTAAACAGAGCAGGTGCCATATAAGGTGCATCAACTGTGTAGTACCCAAACTTCAAGACAAAATCACCCCAACTAGTAACCAAAGTCGGTTTGTCTTGATACGCACCACCTTTGTCTGTTACACCAACAAATCCAGCAACACTAGTACCCACACCAGCAATCGGTTTAGCACCTAGTTCAACTTCTTCTATATAAACCCCAGGGGTCTGATAAGTAGCCATTTTATTCTCCTTTTTTTATTTATATTTCTTGTAAAACTCATTTGGAATCGGAGGCTTTAGCCCAATGCCAATGAATTAGCGAGGCTGAAGCCATCGTTTCCTTATATGCAATTTGCATTTTCGGAATCGGCGTGT
>NZ_JAACKB010000252.1 GCF_010892395.1 Sulfurovum sp. bin170 | reverse complement strand
ATCTCTATATTAAAATATCTGTATAAAAATTGACTAATCCTCCCCTCCTCTAGTTCCAAATCTTTCAAGATTGACTTTATCGCTTCAAACAGTGTCTCATCAACCTCTGTATATTGTCGTACAAGCTCTATCTTCGCATCCTTATCTGATTTTTGAATGATTCTTGACACTATCTTCCTAAATGTTACTTCAGGACTTTTTAATATATCTTCAACATACGATTCAATAGCCATAATGACACCTTTTAATAATTAGTATGTTAATTATAACTTATTTTTGTTAAAAGATGTTTTAATTTATTCTGTTTTTATAAAAATAGTCTCCAATAGGTCAAAGCGACTGTGAATGTGATTACAATTCCAAAGATATTTAGGAAAATTCCTCTCTGTGCCATCTGTGTAGTTTTCACATGTCCTGTAGACATCGCTATGGCATTTGGAGCTGTTGCAATTGGCAACATAAAGGCGTAACTAGCAGAGATAGCAACGATGAGCATAAATAGTGTTGGGTCAAGCCCACTTTTGACGGCAAATGGGTAGATAATAGGTATCATAATAGAGGTCAGAGCTGTATTACTAGTAAGCTCTGTAGCAAAAACTACACCAGAGCCAATAATTAGCATCAAGACAATTGGAGGCAGATAGTTGAAACTAACCAAGATATTGGCTATCTCTGTAGCCAAGCCTGTCTTTTGAAATGCCATCGCAATAGAGAACCCTGCACCAAAGAGAAAAATAATAGCAAATGGAATCTTCATAAAATCCTCTTTCCACTCCAGTAGGTCAACTTTTGGCAAAAATAGAAAAAGACCAAATGCAAGGAGCGTTAATTTCTCATTAATCTCAATACCAAAAAAGTGTTTTAAAATAGGATTAGCAGCTAATATCACAGCCAATGAAGAGAGTATCCAAACTAGTTTTTTCTGATTGGCTGTCAATGGTTTTTTGCTCATATCTATCTCTACCAACTCAAAGTTCTCTTTTTTGAACCCATAGAGCAAAATCTCTGAAGCCACCACCATCATTACAATTGCCAAAGGTAGCATCATGACAACCCATGTGGCAAAGGGAATCATCTCTAGCCCATTGGTCTCTATAAAATCCATCAATATTAAGTTTGGTGGAGTTCCCACAGGTGTGATAATCCCTCCAATCAAAGAGGCATAAGCCACGCCTAAAAGCAGACGAAACTTATAGTCAACATTATCTGTCAAAAATGCAGCGATGGGGATAATCAAAAGAGCTGTCGTAGTATCAGATAAAATTGAACTAAGCATCCCTGCTGTAATCATCAAAGAGAGCAGAACACCTCGTGGAGAGTTTGGGAATATAGAGAGAAGTTTTGTAGCCAATCTCTTGTGAAGCTGTGATTTTTCGGTGGCAATTGCTAGTAAAAATCCACCTATAAAGAGAAATATTGTTGTCTTGGAGTAGTTAGTAACCACATCTTTTGGGTCAACCAAACCAAACATAGGAAAAAGTAGTATAGGCAGAAGCGAAACCACCCCCATATGCAGACCGTTATTTGT
>NZ_JAACKB010000251.1 GCF_010892395.1 Sulfurovum sp. bin170 | reverse complement strand
CTGCAATACTCTCAGGATTTGTGGCTACTTGAAGCTCAAATAATTCTACTATAGTCTTATCTTTGGGATACTCTTTTTGGGTTTGGTTAAAGGATTCTAAGAGTAACTTCTCATCTTTTGGGATAATATCAATATCTTTAAGAGCTTTATCCTCTTTTATCTCATCTAATATTTTGATGAAATAAGTTATAAATCGTCTAATAGTCGAAGCATCAAATATATCACTATAATACTCATAAGAACAAGATAAACTCTCACCCTCATCAATCACCTCTAAGACCAAATCAAATGTTGAAGATTTTTTCTCTAATTTATATTTGCTAAAGCCCATATCATCAAGAAGCCTTTTTGAACCATCTTCATAGACAAACATCACATCAAAGAGTGCATTTCTAGCCAAATCTCTGTTTATATCAAGCTTTTCTACCAACTCTTCAAATGGATACTCAATATTATCAAGCATTTCTAAAAATCGTTTTTGTATCTCTTGCATATAAGATGAAAGATTAAGTTCTACGGCTATATTTTCTCGTATGGCTACAGTATTGGCAAACATACCTACTACATTAGAGTAATCAGTATCTCTTAGCGTTACAGGAATACCTATTATAATATCATCTTGTGATGTAATTTTATTTAGAAATATTGAAAAACAACCATACAAAAGCATATTGATAGAGACTCTATATCCCTTGGCAATATCTCTTAGTTTAGTAGTCATGAGATTATCTATAGTGAAATACTCCATATCACCTTTAAATGTTCTATTATTAGGATAAGGTCTATCTGTAGGCAAGTTTAACACAGGCGTATCACTAAATTTCTCTAGCCAAAACGCCTCTTGTTTTTGAAGTTTAGAACTACTTAATAAATTCTCATACTCTAGTGAGAAATCAAAATAATCTTTTTTGGGTGTCTCTAACTCTTTATCAAAGTATAAGGCATTAAAATCCTCCATTACAATATCAAGCGAAGGACCATCAAATACAGTATGATGTGTCTTTAAAACCAAAATAGAGCTGTTTCTCTCTTTTATCACTAAAGCTTTAAAAAGTAAATCATTTTCTAAATTAAACTCTTGATTTAAAAAATATTCTATTTGAACCTCTATATTATCAACATCTAATATATCCAAGATAAATTGATGACTATTGACTCTTTGATAGACTACCTCATCTCTAAGATATAGATTTGTCCTAAGTGAGGGGTGTCTTTGGAGTATTTGACTAAAGACCTTTTGGGTTTTATCTATATCAAGACTCTCTACTCTCCATGCCATAGACATATTATAGATACTAGCACTATTTTCAAATTGGCTCAATATATAGAGTCTCTTTTGAAAGGATGTAGCCTCCATACTGTGACTCTTTATTTTAGAAAAAAAACCTCTCTCTTTAAGCTCATTCAATGACTCTTTTACCTTATCTATGATAAAGTCCAAATCCTCTTGTGTGTGAGAAGCAGACAAAAAACAGACTCTTTTTTCCCAAGTATAGACACCCTTATATATAAGCATATAAAAAAACATATCTATTTCTATAGGGTTTAGAGCTGTTGCATACTCCCTATAAAAATCAAATCTAAAAAGTGAACCAAAGTGATTTAATTTGATAGGAAAATGGTTTTGAGTAAAAAATCTATTTAACGCTTTGGCTAAATAGTCTGTTTTCTCATTGACCTCTTTTTGGATATTTGGATTGTCTTGAAGCACTTTAAGTGTAGCAAGAGAGGCACTGAGAGTGAGAGGATGCTTACAAAAAGTCCCTCCAAAACTCATCATATCTTCTCTAGGATAACTCTCGTCTCCAAAATCCCAATCTCCACCATCAATGACATCGAGATACTCTTTGTCTCCTGCGATAATACCAATAGGCATCGTCCCACCTACTACCTTACCAAAAGTAAAGATATTGGGTTTTATTCCAAATATCTCACTCACTCCTCCTCTAGCACATCTAAATGCTGTAATCATCTCATCAAAAATCAGTGCGATACCTAATTCTTTTGTCACGGCTCTTAACTCTTGTAGATATTCTTTTGGTTGAAAATCCACTCTTCTACTCTGTACTGGTTCGACCAAAACACCTGCTATCTGATGAGCATTTTCTCTTAAAAAATCAAATACCTTCGGTGAGCCATAAGCAAATTCAAATATATCATTGGCACATCCTTGATTTACTCCTAGAGAGGTAGGGAATGAGCCATTTTCATCTCCACTATTGAGGATAATATCAGCTGTTCCGTGAAATGAGCCTTGGAATTTGACGATTTTTCTCTTTTGTGATTTGGCTCTAACCATACGCAATACAGCCATTACTGCTTCTGTACCAGTATTTGAGAAAGTAACCTTTTGGGTATTGGTAAACTCTCTGATAATATCAGCTACCTCTTTTGTCATACTATTTTGAGGAGCTAAGACAAATCCACTCTCTATTACTTCACTCATAGCCTCTTTGACTTTGGGGTGATTGTGTCCCAAAAATACTGCTCCATACCCCATAGATATATCCACAAAATTATTATCATCACTATCTACAAACTTCGCTCCACTAGCACTTTTGGCTACTATTGGATAGTTTATCTCTTTGAGGGATTGTCTATATATAATCGTATTTATCCAATCCGTAACACCTTCTTTACTCTCTTTTGCCAATGCTTTTGATTTTTGTGTTTTGTGATTATATTTGATAATAAATTCATCTATAAAATGTTGTTGTTTACTTGTTAAATCGTCTTTATCTTTTTTAATTGTTTTAAGTTGAGCATTTTTAAGTACTTCAGGGTCTATTTCTCTCTCTGTGTCTCTTTCTTGTATGGGAGTATGTTCTCCTTTAAGCGTAGATAACTGCGTATCAAAGAGTTTAGTCAAATTATTAATAGAGTCTAATTGTTCTTTGATGAGTTCCCTATCAGAAAGAGTATTACTCAGTGTTTGAGTGTTATTATTACTTTGAATGGATTGAATTTCTATAGGAGCAGTCTCTACCTCAACAAGACTATTTTTGTCTATAAACTGAGAAAACTTTGCTAATGTATTGAGTTCCATATAGAACTCTTTCATCTCTATCTCTACAGCAAACTCTTTTTTGGCACTCTCTCTAAGCTGAAAGAGTGATAAAGAGTCTAGTCCCAATTCAAAAAGGTTTATATCTACATCTATCTCTTTGATACCTGATACTTGATAGATTAACTCTTTGAGTCTATCTTGACTATTGGTTCTACTTACTAATTCTATTTTTGTTTTTGGTAATATATTTATTGATGGTTTGCTACTAGCAAAATCTATAGCAAAATTATCTTTTCGTAGAGGATGCGTAGGGATAGCCATTTTCTGTCCAAAGTCTTGATAAAAAATATCCCAATTTATATCAAAATCATTGGTATAAAGTGTTGCCAAAGCATCATAAAATGATAATGCTCTGTTTTTTCTCAAAGTTGGAATTACTGTTACGCCACTTGACTGTTGCATGATCAAAGAAGAGAGATGTGCATCTGCACCTATCTCTATAAAGGTATTATATTTTTGATTGTTTAAGTACTCTATCGTATCAGCAAACCGAACGCTATTTCTAAAGTGAATAGAAAAGTAGTTTTCATCAAGCTCATCCATACGCGTCGCTTTCATCGCAGAGATAAAAGGAATTTTGGGTTTATTATAAGTGATTTTTGTCGCTTCATAATGAAAATCAAATAAAATACTATCCAAAAGCACAGAGTGATAGGCTTGATTAATATTAAGTTTTATAGACTTAATCCCTTTTTCTTTCAACTCTTTTGCTAAAGTTTTTAATGTCGCATCTTCACCAGATACCACCACCTGCTTTGGAGCATTGATACTGGCTATAGATAACTTGTCATAGTATCTATTTATCTCATCAAATATCTCCTCTTCACTACTCATAAAGAGATACATTGCACCTTTCGTATCAATCGTACAAATAAGTTTTGAACGCACAAGTACCAGTCTCACAGCATCTTTGAGACTCAAAATACCTGCTATTACAGAAGCCACATACTCGCCCAAACTATGACCAGTCACACCATCAGGCTTAACATTCAAAGCAATAAGGTATTTTGCCAAAGCATACTCTACGGTAAATATAGATGATTGTGTATAAATAGGCTCATTTAAAAGAGGCTCATCATCTGCAAAGATAATATCTACTAAAGGCTTATCAAGATACTCTCCAAACACATTAGCACACTCCAAGAAATACTCTCTAAATATCGGTTCATCTTCAAATAGCTCTTTTGCCATATTGGGATAGTGACTCCCCTGCCCTGTAAATACAAATATATTCTTTCTTTTTTCATCTATAGTATTAGATTTGAAGAGACTCTTTTGAGATTTGAAGTCATCAACACTAGAGCCAACTAGAGCCATTTTATTTTGATATGTATATTTTTGTGATGCTGTATAAATAAAGTCATTTAAGTTG
>NZ_JAACKB010000250.1 GCF_010892395.1 Sulfurovum sp. bin170 | reverse complement strand
TTTTTCTCTATTCCAATAGATAGTGATACTATCGAATAGGCATAGTACTCATCATCTTTGCCATAACTCTCCATAAGCCCCTCAAGAGAGAGTTCTAGTTTTTGTCGCTGTTTAGCAGAAATGGAACCAAATTTTTCTCTAAACTGGTATCTCTCATCTTTATTTAACTCCAAAATATTATAAAACTCCGATAGGTTTTTCCAGTTTGCTTTGAAAAAATCTTTTCCAAATAGTATATCTTCAAAGGCTGAGAGATAATAACGCTCCTGATATGTGAGACTTAGTTGATATTTGATTTTAAAATACTCTTTTTTAAAGAGACTTATCAACCAATTCTCATCAAGTTGAGAGATAATATCAAGGCGTTTACTTGGATTAGGTTCGGATAAAAATTTCCACATCATCGCAATAGTCTGATATAGCTTCTTATCTTTTGGAACGATAGATAGGTACTCTTTTGCCAAAAAGGTGATAACCTTCTCCAATAAAGTATCCAAACGACTAATATTATGGGTAAAAAATACCTTTTTATAGAGGTTAAAACGGCTCTCTAGCAGATGCTCTATATCATAGAGACTAGAGGTTTGAAAGGAGAGCTTGAACTCTTTTCTATCCTCTATCAAAATCGCCTCTCTGGTTATACGAAGCAGGTCAGAAGAGGTTGAGATATACCCACTAGCCAATAGGTCGCGATTGATATAGTCAATACGGTCAGCATCTACCGTTGAGGCTATATATTGATGCAAAGTTGCATAAGAGAACTCATCTGATTTAATATCATCAAAGATATTCTTGACAATAAGATAGTAGAGTTTTATAAGCTCTTTTGAACTACTGCTCTGCTCTGATACCTCATAGTTAAAGAGCATATCAAGATACTCATAGCCGATACTCTCATGCAAAACCATCTTTCCATTTTTTGTAATCTCTTCATAGAATTTTAGAAATTTTTTCTGCTCTTTGTTGGGTAGATTTTCCTCTTTTACCGATTTGTAGAGTCTCTTTAGAGCATACTCCGTCTGGTGAGAAAATGGCAAATGACCAACATCATGTAGTAATCCTGCTAGACGCATCGCTTGTAACAAAATAAGATAGGGTACATTCTCTTTCTCTCTAAATGCAGTAGAGAAACCTAGAAGTGCTTTATCATCAATCTTTAATGACTTCAAATCTATATCTAAACCATGCTCTTTTATAAGTCGTTTGATAGAGACCCTAGCCTGTTTTAGAAACTTTTTTCTGCTCTTTGTTGAAGCGTTGATAAGTGAGTTTTTGAACATATAGGAGGCTACATGCATCGTTCCTAGTGAGTGGATATATCGTTTTGTGGTAATTGATGGAAAAGCAAAATATGCCAGAGCATTTTGAGAGATAAATAGTAGACGATTGAGTATCTTACTCTGTAGAAACTTCTCCTCTACGCCAGAGTATGGAATATGTCCGTATACTGTATCGTTTACTATTCTGTTATTTTGCATAATATATTTGGTCGACCTCTGTCAACCCTACGCTGAACACTCTACGCTATCCATTAAAACTCCAATAATATCAGTCATAGTCAAGATACCTTTTAGCTCATTGTTATCAATAACCAAAAGGCGTTTGATACTTCTATTTACCATCATTTGAGCTGCATACTTGACCTCTATCTTTGCCGATATACTTATGGCTGGAATCGCTGCAATATCATAAACATTTAACAGGTCAATATCACCATCTTGAGCAACAATACTCTGCAAAATATTTTTAAAAGTGACTAAACCATAAGCACCATGAGGGGAGCTCTTCTCAACAATCACAGAACGAACACCATTCTGTTTCATTAACTTCAGAGCATCTCTTACAGTTCCCATTGGTGAGACCTTTATCAACTTCTCTGATGGGGTCATTACATTTTCTACTAACATCCTATTTCTCCTCTACAACATTGTCTTAATATTATCTTCAAATTTATGAAGCTCATCTACATCCAAACCTGCCACATGACTCAATGGAATAGTAAATGTCATCCCAGTTCCCTCTGGAACATCCATATTAAACTTAACACGAATAGCTTTCATCACTTTCATGGAGACTCTTCTAGGGAGAACAAAAAAGAGAACCGAAACATTCTCCTCTAAAGTCAATCCAAAAAAGACCTTTTTCTCTTCAAGTCCTATATTTCTACCATGAAGAATAGTAACACTACCTGCCCCTGCCTCTTTAGCTACATCAACAGCTGTCTCTTCATCTTTATCTTGAATAATAGCTACTAAAGCTGTAAATTGCATTTCGACTCCTTCTATAAATAATTTCTCATATAATATGAACTAATTCATATTATCTTTATTCACTTAAGCTTCGCCTTTGGCGAAAAAGAGTCATTTTGACTCTTTGCTAACTGTTTTTTCTTAATCTCTGCATGTATACCATATCCCATAACGGTTATCATAGGAAATAGTGAAGCAAAAGCAATCAGACCAAATCCATCTATAAGTGGGTTCCGTCCATCTATATTTTCCGCTAGTCCCAACCCTAGAGCTGCTACCAATGGAACTGTAACGGTTGAGGTGGTCACCCCTCCACTATCATATGCAATAGGTATAATATACTTAGGTGCAAAATAGGTCATAATAATCACCAAAGAGTACCCAACGATAATATAGTGGTGAATCTGGTCACCTGCGACCAGACGATACGAACCTAGTCCGATACCAATTGCAACCCCTAATGCTACCACACTTCTTAGTATATTCTGCTGTATCATCCCCTCACTTATCTCTTGAGCTTTGATTGCAATAGCCAAAAGTGCAGGTTCTGCCATAGTTGTCGAGAAACCAATCATAAAACCAAAGAGATAGATGAGTCCATTGTTATTCATGGAGGTCAAAGCAAAAGCGATGCTCTCACCAATAGGGAAAAGTCCCATCTCTAATCCAATGATAAAGGCGTAGAGACCCAAAATAACCATGACAATACCTGTAATGATTTTATGAAGATGAGGAACTGATTTCTTGATAATCACATATTGGAAAAAGAAGATTACAACCAAAATAGGTGCAACATCTTTAATCACCCCAATCAGCTCCATAAGTGTATCAACCAATGAAAAACTATAGGTAGATGCAACTGATTTGGTAGTCTCTACCGCTTCAGCGACTATTGATGCAGAAGAGGCATCCCCCAATGAGTAGACAATAATCCCATAGATCTGAACAAATATCATCGGTGTTAGTGAAGCAAAAGCGATAAGACCAAATCCATCAATAGCAGGATTACGACCCTTGATACTAGAAGAGAGTCCAATACCCAAAGCGGCAACCAGAGGAACCGTCACTGTCGAGGTGGTCACCCCTCCACTATCATAAGCCAAACCGATAATCTCTTTTGGTGCAAAAAAGGTCATTAGAACTACAAGAATATATCCAGAGATAATATAGTACTGAATTGGGTGACCAAGAAGAATCCGAAGTGTCCCCAAAGCGATAGCGAAACCAACAGAGAGTGCAACTGTCATCCGAAGCCAAAAGGAGTCAATCAATCCACTAGAAATAATAGCAGCCTTATCGGCAATAGCTATCAGTGCAGGTTCGGCTACAGTGGTAGAAAACCCGATAGTAAACGCAAATAGCAAGAGCCAAAAGACAGACCCCTTCCTCGCAAAATCTACAGCAAGACCTTCACCAATGGGAAATATACCCAGTTCAAGCCCACGAATAAATAGCGCCAAACCAATGGCAACAATGGTAAGACCTATAATAATAGAGGTTAAGTTTTCAGGCATCTCTTGAATAATAAATGCCTGAAAAAATGCCACCACAATAATAATGGGTAGCAAATCTTTAAATGAGTTTTTAAGGTCTTGATAAAATATATTAATGCTTTCTTTCATGGAGCGAAGTATATCGGAAAAGCTCTTTATTTTAAGATAAAATTTCCCTTAATTTAAGATTTTTTGAAGTTATTCTCATCTCTCCAAAATTAACATATCATTACGACATATCTCCCTTAATTGCCTATTTTTTAATCACAAACCTCTTCGATAATAAAAACAAATTTGATAAAATCAGCTTATTATTTAAATAAAAGGACAAACAGTATGACACTCGATAACCCGTCGTATATTATCGACACCTTCTTTGCCATCTTTTCGATGGTTCTTATTATCTTTATGGTACCAGGTTTTGCCATGCTTGAATCTGGATTGGTACGAACCAAAAATGTTACAGCTGTACTTACCATGAATGTTATGATTTACGCTGTTGCCTCTATGAGCTTCCTGCTTATCGGATATGAGTACGCATTTGGCTCTTGGGAGCATCAAACTGCAATCTCAAAGTATGCTTTTTTCCTATTTCAGATGGCATTTGTTGGAAAAGTAGTCAACATCATGTCTGGTGGAGTTAGTGAACGGTCACGAATCATCCCTCTGGCTATATTTACTATTGCTGTTGGTGCATTGATTTACCCTACCATTGTCAATATTACTTGGGGAGCAAACTTCCTCGATGGAACTTTTTTGGATATATCAGCAATGTCTGACCTCGCAGGTTCTACCGTTATTCACTCAACAGGTGGTTGGGCATTGATGGCGGCTATCTTGATTATGGGTGCTAGACAAGGAAAATATAATAAAAATGGTCGAGTCAAAGTAATCCCTGCTTCAAATATTCCATTGGTTACCCTTGGTGCATTTCTACTATGGATTGGTTGGTTTGGATTTAATGGTGGTTCAGTTGGTTCCATCTCATCAGTTGAGAATGCTGATGCCGTAGCTCTCACCATTATGAATACTAATACAGGTGGACTCTCAGGTGCCATTGCTGCTTGGTCACTTACCTATTTTAGATATAGAAAGTTCGATATTACCATGATTCTAAACGGTGCTTTGGGTGGACTGGTCTCAGTAACAGCAGGGCCAGATCAGTTTACTATGTATCAGCCTATCCTTATTGGGGCAATTGGTGGAGCTTTGGTTGTTTGGTTTGTACCATT
>NZ_JAACKB010000249.1 GCF_010892395.1 Sulfurovum sp. bin170 | reverse complement strand
CTATCAATCGCCATGGTTCATTCCCAGTATTGAAAATCATACAGGTCCTTATTCTCTGGTTATTGGTATCCAGGAGATACGAAAAGGAAACTCCTTTGCCGGACTTATCCAGGATATTTATACTAAACATGAAGATGAGTTGACCAAAGAGATAAAAGAACAAGTAGCTCAAGCTCTGAAAGGGAAACACGAGAACACAGATCAGGAAAGTCTTAAGCTTAAGCCTTAAGAGTCGTACCAGGGAATTATGACATTGGTAATAGGTTTTACACTTTGAACGAATATATTTTCTATAGTTCCCATGGAACCTCCTACCCAGTTTATTATATTATCACTTCCCCCTGAAATTATCTCGATTTCATTTACAGCTGACAGATTATAAAAAAATTTACAGCTATTATGTTATCATAAATAAAGTAGATTTTTTAAGGGGATTTAATTATGCAACTGCATCGTAATTCATTTATTATAAAACCATCCAGCAATATCACCAAACAATTTTCAAACTTAGAGAACAAACAAGAAGATACTTTAAAGGCCGTCGGCAGTAAGTTGTGGAATGCTTTGGGTATAGATACGGAGTTTAAAGATCAGGAAGAGAAGAGCGGTCGAGAGATTTTACCTATCATTATAGAGAGTGATGATACTGCTATATTGCAACTGCCTTGGGAACTTCTTTATCATCCCAAATTTGGTTTTTTGGCTAAAGATCCCAGGTTTACTTTGAGTCGGTCTATCTCTAAAACACCAAAGCTTGATGTTTCGCTGGAGAAGTCTCCTTTGAGGATTTTGTATTTCAGTACGCTTCCTGATGATCTGAAAGAGAGTGAACGTTTGGCAGTAGAGAATGAACAGGTGGCTGTGTTGGAATCTCTTTTGCCTTTTATCAAAGAAGGTTTGGTAGAACTTCAAATCCCCTATGATGGAAGATTTGAGAGTCTGGACAGGTACATAAAAAGATTTGAACCACATTTGGTCTTTTTGAGTGGACACGGTATCTACGACAAAGGCGTCGGCTATTTCCTTTTTGAAGACAAGAGAGGGTTGAGAGTAGAGATAAATGAGCAGCGTTTGACTTTAGCGTTTAATGGCTCAACTGTAGAGTGCGTGGTGCTCTCCTCTTGTCAATCAGCCAAGACAGAGAGCGATGAACTCAATAATGGTTTGGCAAGAGCTTTAGCCTTTGAGGGGATTAAAAATGTTATTGGCATGAGTGAATCTATTTATGAGCAGGCAGGGACTTCATTTGTTGAGAACTTTATGAAGGTACTTTCTGGCAAAAATGCTATCTCTATCGCTTTACAAGAAGCGAGAAAGGAGATTTCTAAGCTGGAGGGTGTGGTCTCTTCACACTGGTTTTTGCCCCTTTTGATTTCACAGGATATTTCCACCCCCCTGATAGACTGGAGCTTTACACCAAAAATTCCAAGTAGAGAAATGACCAATCAGAAACTTAACCAGATTATTTTTCCTAAACTTTTTATTGGCCGCAGGTGTGAGTTTAGAGAGTTTTATAATTATCTTTACGGCAAAGAGTTAAAAAAGCTTCTCATTTATGGTGAAGGCGGCATCGGCAAGAGTGCTTTGGCAGGAAAGTTTGGCTTGGAGCTTAGACATGAGGGGTATAAGGTATTTGATTACTCTTTAAAGCATGGAGATGATTTTGATTCTTTTTTAATGGATGTTGAATTCTCTTTGTCAAAGGAGAGACAAGAAACATATAAAAACATATAAAAACATAAAAAAGCGATGCAAAAAAGATGAACAGTGCAGAGCCAAACGCTTAATTGAGCTTTTGCTTGGAGAGAATGCAAATGGGAAAGTCGCCTTTATCTTTGATAACTTAGAGTCTGTTCAAAATCCCACGGATAAAAAAGTAGAAGATGAGACCATTAAAATATGGATAGAGGTTCTGGATACATTTGATGACGTGGTGTTGTTGATAACTTCCCGGTGGCTGGTGTCAGATTGTCATCATAAGATTCAATTGGGAAAACCCTCCTGGAGTGACTTTTTACACTATATCTCTTTACAAAATATTGACTTTTCTGACAAAAGAATAATAAAAGAGGTCTATGATACCCTGGGTGGAAACTATAGGGGAGCAGAGTATTTTATCTCTGCTGTTAAAAAGATGCCAAATCATACGGAAGAGGAAAATTTCCTAAAAGAACTCTCTACTGCAAAAAGAGATATACAGGTCAATATGGCAATAGAAAAAATCCTCTCTTTCAGAAGCCCTCAAGAGATAGAGCTTCTACATAGACTCTCAGTCTATCTTGTACCTGTTCCCAAAGAGGGTGTCAGAAAGATTTCACGGGATTTACCAAAAGACAGCATTGAGATTCTCGTCTCATTCTCCTTGGTGACAAAGAGTACCAATGATGAATATATAGTCAATGAGTATCAGATCTCCCCTTTGGTACTTGATTTTATAAGAAAAGATATAGAGTTGAGTGATGAGCTTAAAGTTTGGGCTTCGGATTATCAGGTATATCTTCTTGAGCAAGAGAGGGATACCCTTCACCAAGCCTTTATCGCCCATAAAGCTTTAAAATTTGCGAATCGGATTGCTGAAGCAGACAGGCTGGCTCTTGATAGGATAACAGGAGAGTTAAATCGGGCAGGACGATACAAAACACTTTTGAAGGATTGGTTGCCTGATATAGCTAAATCAGAAGATGAGAAAACAAGAGTTGATGCTTTATATGAAATTGGGAGTTCACATTATAGTTTGGCAGATTATAGGAAAGCTTTAAGGTATTATAAACAATCTCTAAAAATAGCTGAAGAGATAGAAGACAAAGTAATAGTGAGTGCCACACTCGTTCATATTGGTCAAATATATCAATCAAGAGGAGATTTGGATAAAGCGCTAGCGTATTTTCAACAGTCTCTCAAAATAGCTGAAGAGATAGAATACAAAGCAACAGTGAGTGCCGCACTCAGTTATATTGGTCTAATATATGAATCAAGAGGAGATTTGGATAAAGCGTTAGCGTATTTTGAACAGTCTCTCAAAATAACTGAAGAGATAGAAAACAAAGCAATTGAGGAAAGAGTACTCGTTTATATTGGTCGAATATATAAATTAAGAGGAGATTTGGATAAAGCGTTAGCGTATTTTGAACAGTCTCTCAAAATAGTTGAAGAGATAGGTGATAAATTAGGTGGGGGAACAGTACTTGCAAGTATTGGTACAATATATCAATCAAGAGGAGATTTGGATAAAGCGCTAGCGTATTATGAACAGTCTCTCAAAATAGCTGAAGAGATAAGCAATGTAGCGGGAAGTTCTTATGCACTATTGAATATAGGAACTATTCTTTTGGATAAAAATAATCAACAAAAGGCCAAAGAAGCTTGGGTAAAAGCTTATTTGATAGCAAAAAAGATAGATTTATCAGAAATACTTGATTATCTTGAAAAT
>NZ_JAACKB010000248.1 GCF_010892395.1 Sulfurovum sp. bin170 | reverse complement strand
ATAATGATAGCGAAGAGACTCTTTATAATCTAACCATCAAAGATTTTTTGCCAAAAGGTTTGAAGTATCAATTCAAATCTTTTAGATTGGGAGGAGAGCAAAAAAGAGTTCAACTTTCAAAAGATGGAAAAGTCATAAATGCCATAGTGAGTAAATTGGAGGGAAAATCACGGATTGAAGCACTCTATATGGTGATGGTCACAGCTGATATTGATACTAAAGAGATAGTCAATAGAGCCTCGATCTCTCATGATGATATGGTGGTATCTAATGTTGCCACCTCGACGATAGAGTTACAACGAGAACTCTTTACCCACAAAGGGGTGATAGCAGGTCAGATTTTTGATATGACCAAAAAACCTAATCCAATATCGACAATGGGGATAAAGCTTTATATGGAAGATGGTTCGTATGTTGTGAGTGACCATACTGGTCAGTACCATTTTGAGGGGGTGAATCTTGGGCGACATGTTGTGCAAGTTGATAGAGAGCTTTTAGAAGAGGGGTATGATGTTGTTCAGTGTCAAGATGATATAAAATCTAAAGCTTCACCTTTTTCTAAATTTGTTGAGCTACACCATGGGGCTTTGAAACGAGTGGATTTTTGTATTAAAAAAATAGGAGAGGTTAAGTCTCCTGAATCACAGATAGATATGCCAAAAGAGCCTTTTGAAGAGAAGATTCCAAACTATACAGGAGCTAATATAGCAAAACTCAAAGGGAAACAGGAGATTATCTGGCCCCAAGAGGGGTATCTCCCTACTATCCCCTCAACTAGTATTGCTATCTTACATCCCAAAAATCAAAGGGTTGAACTCTGGCTCAATGGAGAGAAAGTAAGCCTCTATAACCTTGATTCAACGGTTATGGGAAAAAAGAGAAAAAAATCAGTCACCCTCTATAAGGGGGTAGACCTGCTTGAAGGTGACAACCTGTTTGTGGTGCATTTCTTGACCAAGAGTGGGAAAAAGGTAGCCACAAAAAAGAGAGTGGTGCATCTCTCTGGCTCACCTGTAAAAGTTCGCTATCGCCAAAATCAATCCAAACTTGTAGCTGATGGTAAACACTCTCCTATTATCGCTGTGCAGTTTTTTGATATGGATGGGTATCCTCTTCGTTCAGGAATATTGGGAAGTTATACCATCGATGCACCCTATGTTCCACAGAGTAGAATAGAGCGTCTAAAATCTGACCCATTGGCACTTATTTCACGCTGTGATAAGTTTAAGATAGACTCCAATGGTACAGCATACATCAAGCTTCAACCTACCTCCAAGTCAGGTGAGGTAAAGCTCTATTTTACCATGAAGAGTGGTCGAAAAGAGGTTGTCAAGGCGTGGCTCAAACCCAAAGCACGAGATTGGATAATGGTCGGATTTGCAGAGGGAACGGTCGGCTACGAGAGGCTTAGTCAAAATCAAGAGAGTTATGAGGGGGATGAGAAGTTCTACAAAGAGGGACGCGTCGCTTTTTTTGCCAAAGGAAAAATAAAAGGCTCATGGCTTTTGACTCTGGCGTATGACTCAGGCAAAGAGATAGATGAGGAGAAATTAGATTCGCAGATAGACCCCAACAGATACTATACGCTCTATGGTGATATTTCACAGCAGGATTATGAAGCCTCCTCAGGAAAAAAACTTTTTGTCAAATTGGAAAAAGATAACTTCACTACGCTATTTGGGGATTTTGAGACAGGATTAACCACCACAGAGTTGACAAAATACAGCAGAACCTTTACAGGAGTCAAAAGTGAGTATCATGGTGAGTTGGTAGAGGGAAGTGCGTTTATCTCCCACAGTGACCAGCAGTTTGGACGCGATGAGATACGCGGTGATGGTACTTCGGGCTACTACTATCTAAGCAAAAAAAATCTGATACTCAACTCTGAACAGATTGTCATTGAGGTGCGTGATAGATATCATGAAGGGGTGGTATTAAGCGAAAAGAGACTTCGTCGCTATCAGGATTATGATATAGATTATGGGCTGGGTAGGCTATATTTTAAAACACCTATTTATAGCAAAAATTCAAACTTCAATCCACAATATATCGTGGCAACCTATGAGGTAAAATTGGAGAGTGTTGATGGTTACAGTTATGGTGGTCGCATCGCTCTTAAACCCAATGATGATGTGGAGATAGGTTCAATCTTTGTAGAGGAGAACCAAGGGGTAAAGAGAAATTCGATGATGGGTGTTGATTCCAATATTAAGATTGGTAACGATATAACCTTTCGTGCCGAGTATGCACAGAGTGTCAATAGAGGTGACTCGACCAAAACAGAGGGGAGTGCAAAACTGGTTGAGTTGGAGTATATCAGTCGTGGAGTGGAAGCAACGGCTTACTTTAGAGAGCAAGATAACGCTTTTGGATTGAGGCAACTCTCACAATCTCTTGATGCGACACGAAAAATGGGTTTGGAAGCGAGTAGAAAGTTTACCAGATGGCATATCAATACAGCCTTTTATAGAGACGAGTCATTGGAGAGTCAACGATTTTCAGAGGTGGCAGAGATGCATTTTGGTTACGCAGATAATCAATGGGGCAGTAGCGTAGGGTATCGTTATATCAAAACTGATAAAGATGAAGGGGCAGACCAGTTGACGATGTTGTTGTCTCGAAAACTTTTTGCCCAAAAGTTGAGTCTATCAATAGGTCGAGACCAGACCATTGGCAAAGAGGAGAGTGAACTTCATCCCAGCAGAAGTATGATAGAGGCGAGTTATATATTGATGCCTGAGGCTGAAATTTTTGGAACTTATGAGCTGATTGAACAGGGTGACAAAGAGGGAACACAGTCTCGTATGGGTGCAAGAGCAAGACCGTGGCATGGGGCAACGATGGAGAGCAGTCGAGTGAGTGAGTTTGAAGATGATGCCACTAAAGTTTATGATATGATGGGTGCAAGGCAGAGAATAAAGTTAACGGATACGCTAAGTTTTGATATTGGATATGAGAGTTCAAAAGGTGTTGATGGCAATGTGAGCGACAAAGATTTTGTAGCCTACAGTTCAGGCGTGAGCTATCAGAGTGATGTTTTGACAGGAACTATTCGAGCTGAGTTGCGAGAGGGCAATGACAAAGACACCCTCAATCTTCGAAGTGCTATCTATACTAGAGCCACAGATAGTTTGGGTTTGGCATTGGGAGGGTCATACTCCAAGTCAGAAGAGATAGAGAAACAGAGCCGTCAATCAGAGGCTAAATTTGCACTGGCGTATCGCCCTAAGTTGAGTAGTTGGATAGTGTTAAGTCGTTTGGCTTATAGAGAGAGTTTTATCGATGAAGAGGATAGCTCTAAATTGGTCTCCAATAGCTTTATAAACTTTATGCCAAGCTCAAGATTTGAACTCACTTTCTCTTATGGGATGAAATTTCTTATTGATACTATGGAGAGAGAGGAGTATGAGAGTTTTGTCAACTATATTGGTCTGGATGTCAACTATGATTTGACACCAAAGTTTGAACTGGGTCTACATAGTTCACTTCTATATATTCAGAGTGCTGACAATCAAAAGCAGAGTGCAGGAGCCTATCTTGGTTACAATATTTTTGATAACGCTTGGCTCTATTTGGGGTATAATTTTATAGGTTTTAGAGAGGATGATTTTTCGTTGCAGAACTATAATAGAGATGGTATCTATCTAAGATTTGATATGAAGTTTGACCAAGAAAGTTTGCAAAAAATGGCAGGGAGCTTACTCTAATTGTTATTTAATACTCATAAAGAACATTTGTTCACGCATAGTGTTCTCTATTTTGTATAAAATTTATCAAATTTAATTT
>NZ_JAACKB010000247.1 GCF_010892395.1 Sulfurovum sp. bin170 | reverse complement strand
GAGAGTTTACTCCCGAACAGCGGAGGCAGAGCCTTCCGATTCCAAGTTTCCCAAGTTATAATTCCTTAATTCATTGGCATTTTCCAAGTAAGTTAAATACTATAAAACCTCTTAAAAGCTATTATCCCCAAAAATGTAGCCCCTATAGATAAAAAGAGATTTAGCCCAATATTTATCAGAGCCTTTGTCCATAGATTCTCCTGCATCAAAAAGAGTGTCTCCCATGAAAAGGTGGAAAAAGTGGTCAATGCACCCAATAGTCCTGTAACAAACATCGCTTTCTGATTTAGCGACAGATTGATATGTTGAAAATATAAAAAGAGAAAACCGATAATAAAACTACCTAAGATATTGACACTAAGAGTCCCAAAAGGGAAAAGGGAAGCTGAACTCTTTTGAACCCAGCTTGATATTGTAAAACGAGCTATAGCACCAAAAAAACCACCGATGCCAACAGCAAAAAATAACCCCCAGTTCATCATTCCTGTACAAACTGCCAATCATCTACAGATTTTTTATCAAAATTTTGCGTTTTTTGTTGCAGAAGTCCATTGAGGATAGTCAACTCTTTTTGCAATGAATCATCATTCAAACTCTTCATCTCATCTACAAAACTTCTCTTAAATGTCTGAAAAAGTTTATTGTACCCATCAGATACTTTTAGCTTACAAGATTTTCTCTCCCATGTCTTTATTGTAGGATAGATAGGTCGCTTTGGAGGGAAAATCATACATCGCTTCATAATAACTGGATACTCTTGCATTATCCATTTTACATTATCATTACACCCAGCTCTTGCGTCTATTACCCAGTTTTTCATCACGGTAACAAAGTCACTAACCAAGATAGCTTTTTGGATACCAGAGTTATCATAATAGGCATCTTTTTTCTTATTAAATGCTATGCTTTGCTCATTTCCAAATGACTTGCCATTGACATCTGTGTAACTCACATTTAACTTTATATCATCAGAGCCTGAACCGATTTTTTTGAGTTTTAGAAGAACCACACCACCTTTTGTCTCTCCATCTTCAGAGCTAGAGGGGAAAAGAGTATTGACCTTCATAATCTCACCTGTAGCTATCTTCGCATCAGGGGAACCATATACAGCCTCTATCTCATACTTTTGGCTACTAAGTTTTAGCTCTAAATCATACACTAGAGGTGTTACCATATACTCAAACTCTTTATCTAGCAACTCTTTAAATCTCTTTGATGAGTGAACAGAGAAGTAGTTTGCACCTTTTGTTTTGGAGACATACTCTACCAAATTATTATTGAAATCAACACCAATACCTATAAATGTTGTATGTATCCCTTTTTCACTAGCCTTTTTTGCCAAACCAAATAGTTTACCTTTTTTTAACTCTCCAGAGTTTGGCATAGCATCAGTTAAAAATACTATTCTATTTTCATAATCACCATCAAGCTTCACATCATCAAAAAGCTTTAACCCCTCTGTATACCCTGCACTCCAATTGGTTCCACCCTGCTCTTTGAGTGCCAATATATGGTCTCTTATAGCCATCTTATCCGTGCTACCCACTAGTCGTAGAGGTTTTGCCTTGTATGAGTTGTGGTCAAAAAGTGCGATACCTACTCTATCATCATCATTTAGATGAGAGAGCATAGCCACGATAGACTCATTGGCTATTGTCATCTTCTTTTTGGTCTCTTTCTCCTCATTCTCTACCTTGTTTCCAACCTTATCATAATAATAGGAGTTAAAATTGCCACTCATAGAGCCAGAT
>NZ_JAACKB010000246.1 GCF_010892395.1 Sulfurovum sp. bin170 | reverse complement strand
TATTAATCATTTATTTATCATTTTTTTACTCTACAATAAAGTTTAAAGACATACAAGGATGAGGAAATGCAAAAAAAGGTTATATTTAAATATATCTTTACTTTTATAGTAATGATACTATTTACCGCATGTGGTGGAAGTTCATCTTCTAGTAAAGAGGAAAATAGTAAGATAGTAGGGTATCTAATAGACTCTCCTGTAGCTAATCTGAGCTATCAATGTGGAGGAGCAACTGCAAAGACTGGAACTGACGGAAAGTTTGAGTGTAATGAACTTCCTGTTATTTTTATGGTAGGAGATATAGAGGTTGGTAGACTTCATCAGATGACGGATGATGGCAAAGTCTATCCACAAGATTTAGCAGGAGTTGCTAGAGATGACTTTACCCATCCAGAGGTGCTTAAGATAGCATCTTTTTTACAGTCACTAGATGATGATGGGGATATTTCAATTGCTATTACCATTCCTGATAATCTACAGATTGATAGTACAAAAAATCTTAGCCAGATGAGCCAAGCAGAAGTTGAAGAGCTTTTAAGAGCGAGTGGTATAGAGCCTGTAACGCTAAAGGAGGCAGAGGAGCATCTTAGAGAGAATACTCCTATTGAGGATAATCAGACAGATAGTAGTAGTGAAGAGGCAAATACGCCAGAGACCAATAGTAGTAGCTCTTCAGATGCACCTACAGAGGAGTCGAACAGTAGCTCTTCAAATACAACAACAACTGGTTCTAACACTAATATCAAAGATACCACTCCACCAACAAAACCAACTCTAACATCTACACCAACTATAACCAATCAAGAGAGTGTTCAAGTAGAAGTTAATGGAGAGGTAGGAGCAACTCTTTTTGTTAATAGTACTACACGAGGGGAATTAGATAGCAATGGAACATTGATTATCTCACTAGATACATCAGGAGCTGATGGATTTAGGGATTTCAACATTACAATCAAAGACAGTAGCAATAATGAGAGTTATGCATTGAATCTTCGTATAACCAAGGACGCAACTGCCCCTGCGACCAATGCAACCATGACCAGACTCATAACAGATGATACCACTCCTGCTCTTGGTGGTAATTTACCTACAGGAAGTAGTGATAGTAATACGATAAATTATACGGTTTCAATAGAGATTGACAACGAGACTTATAGTGCTACTAACGATAGAGATGGAAGTTGGAGTCTGTCTGATAATTTGATTAGTACACTCGATGAGGGTATATATAGTATAAAGATTATTGTAAGTGATGAGGCTAAAAATGAGAGCAATACCACTATCCCAAATATCGTAGAGATAAATACTAGCAATACAACCAACAATGGCTTTTTTATAGATAGTAAGGTTGAAGGCGTTAGATATGTATCTGGTAGTTATAGTGGATATACCGATAGTAACGGTATGTTTAAATATGAAAAAGATTCAGAGGTGAATTTTTATATAGGTGAAGAGAGTAGTGGCATATCTTTGGGGAGTGCCGTGGTAAAAACAGACCCGTACAATAGTGAAAGAAAGATAGTTACTATTTTTGATGTGGCAGGTTCCCAAGATGAAAATAGTCAAAAAGTACTCAATATGGGTAAACTTTTACAATCACTTGATGTTGATAAAGATGTCTCTAATGGAATTACCATAGATAGTCGCTCAAAAGAGTCTATTGCACTACTAGGATTAAAAGAGAAGATAGATTTTGATGTGGAGGTAGAGACATTTCATAACAATAGTGATATTTATAATCTTTTTAATGATTTAGCTACCCATTTTGGAGAGCATAGAGGGCTTGTAGATACAGACGATGCCAAAGCTCATTTGGTGGCAGTAAGAGACAATAACTTTACTACAAAGAGATTTGATACAGGGAGTATAGTGACTGCAACAAGAAAAGAGATTGAGATATTAACAGGTACTTTTAAAACGGTTGGTGGTGTTGTCGAAGGCTTGGAGTATCGGAGTGGAAATCAGTTTGGACGAACCACAGCTACGGGTGAATTTAAGTATGAGGAGGGCAAAAAAGTAAAGTTCTATATCTATCAACTTGAATTGGGGATTACAGAGGCTAAAGCAATTGTAACACCTGCTGACTTGGTTCCATCAACCTCATTTAACCATCCAAAACCTAGAAATATTATAAGATTGCTTAATGCATTTGATGCCGTTGCTGATGATAGCAAAGTAACTATAGACAAAGCGGTTAGGGAGTCTTTGGAGAAGTATCGTTCACAGATTGACCTTAATCTTCAAGATGGAAAAGCCAATGCTGAACTTAGTATCCCAGCAGGAGCTGATGAGTTTGGAGCTCAATTTGAAGATTTTGAGATGGGTAAAGAGATTTTAGATGAGATTGATAGGTTAAGGGTTTAATGATGAAAAAAAATATTATAAAATTAGGTATCGTAGCGTCATTGGCTACCACTTCACTGCTCTTTGCAGGAATGGATAGCAGTGTAGATATTGATACTGATGGTTTAAAATCAGCTAGTGTGGCTAGTGATGTAGATGCACAGTTAGAGAAGATTTTCAATGGGGTTCGTGAGTTTCATATCTTTAGAATGCAGTTTAGTATGTGGGGTAGTACAGATACTTATACCACGCTAGTAACAGGTCAAAATGGATTTCCAGTATTTTCTGCACGAAGTGATAAAGATCCTAAATATACCGATTATCCTATTGATTATGCCAATAAAACACTTCCAAGATACAGACCTGTACGACCACCTGAATCGGTTAAGAGTTACTATAGTGACAATAGCATCACCTTGGGTGATGAAAAAACAGCAACCTATCACGCCCCAATAGTCGCAGCAGGAACGATTGGAAAAGGTAGAGTTTTGATGATGGGGAGTCATCTCTATGACTCTATTTTGGTAAATCCTAGAAACTATTCAGACAATGCAAATAACAACAATAAAACTTTGTCTCCAGATTCAGCAGATATGGAGAACTTTTTTCAAAATACTCTTGCATGGTTAACCGAACAGAATGAGAACAGTAATAACAGATACTCAAAAAATGGTGAAGCCATCAAAGTACTCTCCAATAAAAACAAAGCCTCTTTTGTGAAAGCCTATATGAATAGCTATAACTTTGTTGAGTTTAAGATGCATAGCAGTTTTAATATTGCAACTGATGAGAATCCCAAATATGTTCCCACTTGGAAAGAGGCAAGTACAGATGGTCTATTAAATCCTGCTACCTATCCATTGGTTATTTTAGAAGATTTTCAGATGAGAACAGCATTTAAAGCTTACAGTAAACCAGGTGAAGAGCTTGATGGAACGGTAAGAAAAACGCAAATGGATGAAGTTAATTTGATTGTGGAGTATATCCGTGCAGGTGGAGGGGTTTTGATAATGGAGTCTCCACGCTTTGCAGACTCACTAGGAGTAACAGAGACAGCATCCAATGAGATTATGAAACTAGCAGGGGTAACTTCATTTTTTGCCAATAATAAAGGAGATGTAAAACTACTCCCCAATAAAAATGAACCAGGTGGTGTACATCAATATGATATGTGTCTGGTAGATTATATTGGTCATACTGATTTGCAACGACGACTAGGTATGGATGATTATAGTAATATTCCATCAACTCTACAAGATTTAAAAGATAGATTAATATTAAAGAGTAATATCTCATATCTTGAAGAGGTATTGAAAGACAGAGAGAGAAAAATTTTTATTGAAGGAAATCAAACTACACCAACTTTAACTACTTCTGATTGTGGAACCGTTGAAGTAGAGTTAGCAGATGGAAATAAATCAGCAGTACAAACTCAATTGGTCAAAGGTGATGGTATTATTCAGCAAGACCAATATGATAGATATGCCAAATATCCAATTGATTTAAACTTCGTCCAAGCCCAAGGTGATGTGGGTGGAAGCATGAATACGCTGCTATCTCATGAACTCAAAACAAATCTACTCTCAGAAGTAGATTTAAACCGTGAATATACCAATATGTCGGCTCTGCTTCTGAATGATGCCGTTTTTACAGGTGAGAAGTTTCAGTCGCTCAATGATTTAATGGCAAAATATAAAGCAGGTGGAGCATTTGTTAATGGCAGTGGTGAGTTCTATCCAGGATTTAGCTTTGCCACTAAAGATGTGCTTGACTTTAGACGAAAACCCGTCACCAGAGTGATGGTAGAGAGAGCTTTTTATGATACAAGTCTAAAGTATGACCCATCTCAATTCCCTGGACAGACTGAATCAACAGGGGGGAGTGAGAGTGCTACTATATATCTCAAACGAAACACAACGCATCAAAAGTGGTACGCAGGGAATATGCAATCAACAGGACTCTATGCACCTGCTCATACAGATATAACTGTAACCCTACCTGCTAATGCAGATGAGACAAAAATGCAACTACAAATAGGTCTAGGTGATAATGTGGGTGGTATCTTTAGACATGAGATTAACTTAAAACGACCACCAAAATATGTGAAAAAGTATAAGTTTATAAGTGGTGGCAGTGCTACCAAGACAATTACAGTACAACACCCTTATGGAGGGTTGATTTTTCTGAAATCATTTGACAGTACCAAAGCTGAAAATGATACGGCTATAGTATCATTTGATGGAGTACAAAAAGTTGTTAGATTTGTTCTTGGTGAAACCACATCTGACCAATGGGATACAATCAAAAATTCACCTGCACCCAAAGCTGAATTGGAGTCAAAACACTATATTCTTACCGTGGCTAAAGCCAATATCGCATCACTAAGTTTTGCTGATGTTACAAGAGTAGCCACCGAGTTTGATACTATGACACAAAATGCTTATGACTTCTATGGATATGATAGAATTTGTGGTGATACCTTTACCGAACACACTCCACCAAGTTGTTCTAATAATAAAAAAATGGCTCATAAAAACAGAGAGGTGTTTGACCCGCATATTAGCATAGGTGCTGGACATTCAGGGTATCCGATGATGGTTATGCAGTGGAATCCAAGCAGTACAGCATTCCCTCAAGATGCGACATCAAGCTTTTTACTATGGCATGAGATGGGTCACAATATGGTAGAGTCATGGTTGGGCATAGCAGGAGCAACAGAAGTTGCTAACAATGTGATGTGTCTGCATCAACAGAAACGATTTAGTCAACCACTTAGAACCACAGGAAGTATTGCTAGTGTGGGAATTATCTTAGCCAAAGGGCAACCGTGGGCAGATGGTGGTAACTTTGGACGGTTGTTGATGTTTCATCAATTGGCTAAATGGATTGATGTGAACTACTTAGATGATTTTAAAACCAATAACTCTAAATACTATGAGGCTAATGGAAGTGTAAAAACAGCCTATCCTTTCTTGGATGGTGATGGATTTGATATTTATAAGATTTTACATCGTGAAGCAAGAGATAGAGCAACAAGCAGTGATAAATATGATGCTTGTATGAAGCAATCAGGTAAAACTAAAACAGATATGTTGGCTATCTGTAGTTCAACCATACTAGAGCTTGATACCAAATCATTTTTTGAAAGATGGAGAGCAGGAGTTATAGGAATTGGTAATGTTGGTGGTCAGAATATCTATGAATCATCAGGGGGAATTAGTTCAGGGTTGAGTACGGGGTATGCTACGGCTCCTAGTCCTAGTATTGAGAGTTATAGTGGGGATTAGTCATATTTTTTAATAGAATAATTATATGAGTCAACTGTAAGTAGTTGACTCGCCTACGAGTGTAGGCATAATTTATATGCTATTAGACTTCTTGCAAAACTCATTTGGAATCGGAGACTTTAGTCCAATGCCAATGAATTAAGCTTTTTTTGAACCAAATAGTTCGGGTGTAAACACGCCGATTCCGAAAATGCAAATTGCATATAAGGAAACGATG
>NZ_JAACKB010000245.1 GCF_010892395.1 Sulfurovum sp. bin170 | reverse complement strand
ATGTTTGAGCTTATGTATCTAAAGTTGACTAAACCTACGATAGATGAGACTATTGCAAAAAATAGACAAAAACATCTAAAGTATATAGCAGGGCAGGAGGAAAAAAATCCAAAAACAAAATTTACCAAAGAGTTTTTTATCCATTTTTATAAAAACAGTCCAAGAATCATCTATGATACAAATGAGAGTGTTGATAGATTGAGCAGTGATGATATGTTAAAGATATTTAGAGATAGATTTTCTGATATGAATAACTTTCATTTTGCGATTGTTGGTGATATAGAGGTTGAAAAGATTGAGAAGCTTATCGCCAAATATCTAGGGAATCTACCTACGAAAGAGAGAGAAGAGCGTTTTGTAGATAGAAAAAGAGAGTATCTTGAAGGTAGTCAGAAGTTTATAAAAGCCTATAACAATGAAGATATATCAAATGTAGCCATTCTATTTAAAAGCAAATTGGCATACACCAAAAAACGAAAATTAGCACTTGATGCTATGAGTAGTATATTAAAAGTACGGCTAAGAGAGCTTATCCGTGAAGAGAAGTCAGGTGTATATGGGATAGGAGTTAGTACAGGAATTTCAAGACTAGAGAAAAATAGGTCAAAAACCAAGATAAAATTCTCTTGTGACCCCAAAAGAAGAGCAGAGCTAATCTCCGAGGTGTATGGAGCTATAGAGACTCTAAAAAAAGGTTCAGTGACCAATGAAGAGTTAGCGGTGCATAGAAAGAAATTCCATAAAAGCTACGAGACTGCTATGAGGGAGAACTACTATTGGTTAGCTTATATGGTTGATAGCTATAGATATGGTACTCCACTAGAGGATATATTTGAACTGCCTAAATTGGTAGATAGAGTATCAAAAGATGATGTAAAAAAGATTGCAAATGAGATATTTGTAGAGGATGTCTTACAAGCAGAGTTAAATCCAAAAAAGGAGGATAAAAGATGAGTCAACGACTTATAGACCAAGCCATAGAGAATCCAATCAAAAATCCATTTCGCATAGGATGGGAGTTTTTCAAACTAAATAGAGGTTTAGCCTTTGCGATTATAGGAGTTCACTTTCTATTGAGTATACTGGGTTTGATACCAGCTATAGGAATACTATTTAGTATCGCCTCTGGTATCTTTGTGATGGCTGTTCAGATATATGTAGGAAAACTTTTCTACCAAGCAGAGGGTATGAGTGAGTTTGCTAAAGCTGTAGAGGAGAGCAGTTTACAAAATATTATTGATACAGAGACAAAAACAGCCATAGGTGCTTATATGGGTTGGATACTGTTTGCTATTGTAGTAGGCTTCACAGTTGCTCTCTCTCTTGGTGCAAACATGCAAGAGATGGCTCATGCTACCTCAACAGCCAAAGATATAGAGATACCACTAACTCCTATTTTAGTTCTTTTGGGACTACTTGTTTTATCGTATGTGTTTCCTATCGTTCAAGCAAATGTAATTTTGGCAGAGAATTTCAAAGAGGGGTTTTTTGCTGTGATGAGAATGTTCTCTGCAAACTATTGGCGTAAGGCGATGACTGGTGGGTATTTTAAATATATATCTCTTTTTTCATTAGTCCTTCTTGGATTTATGCTTCTGCTAGGATTACTTTTGTCAATTATGCTATCTATATCACCTCTGTTTTATCTGTTGATAATGGTTTTGATGATTCCTATTATGATGATTTTTACGGTTATTATGGGACTGTCGGCACTTATTGCTAATGATATTGCCGAGCCTAAAGCTTGAGTAGGGTAATTGGGATTATGTTATAATCCAAAGAAAAATATAACTTGGGGGATTTTGGATGTTTGATATTCATAACTACGATAAAGAAGAGTACGAAAAAGAAAGAAGAGAGAGATTAAAGCATAAAGAGAGACATATGCATCAAATGGAAGAGGAGGTAACATCTCACTATGATGATAATGAGCAGGAGGGTGATAATCGTAAAAAAATTTTACTAGGTCTACTCCTTGGAACAGTTGGTATTGTGGGATATTTGGGATTTAATTATCTACAAGATGGGACAAATCAACCTAAAGAAACGGTTGTTCCAACTGTTGCAAATCATCATAATGAGTTAAACTCTAGTAAGCAAAAAGAGACTACACAAGAGTTAATTACAACTATTTCTCCTACTCCATTAGAAGATAAAAAAGAGCAAAAAGAGTTAACTCCTACTATCTCACCAATATCTACTACAGAGACCTCCCCCATAATAGTTAATAAAGAGAGAGAGATTGTTGCAACTGTCACTCCAAAAATTAGCAAAGAGAGAGAGTTAAATGTTACAAATAGTCACAATGGAGAGAAAAAGCCTAAAATTGAGACCATTGAGGAGTTGTCACAGAGTGTCCAAAAAATAGTTAATAGTAATGAACCTAAAAAAGTAGAGAGTCCAAAAGTAGAAACTAAAAAGATAGAAATTGAAAAAGTAGTAAAAGAAGAGACTATTAAAAGAGAAAAACCAAAGAGACGCAACGCAAGAGTGGTTATTATTAGAAAAGGAGATACTTTAGCCTCTATTTCAAAGAAGTTTTATGGTAATTCTATGAAGTTTCAGAGAATTATAAATGCCAACTATAGTATAAAGAGTAGCTCTACCACTCTTCATCTTGGGCAAAAGATTTATGTGCCAAGATGAGAGAAAAGATATGGATAAGTTAATACCCATCAAGAATTTTCTCACTTTCCCAATTTTTCATTGGGATTCGTTTTTATTTTTTGACGACTACCGAAGCTTTTTTTCTCTCTATATCTAAACACCTTTGAATACTTTCCATTATATTATCTTCTGTAGATAGTTTTTCTCTAAGTGCAAGTTTTAGATTTCTCCATACCAGCCACTCTTT
>NZ_JAACKB010000244.1 GCF_010892395.1 Sulfurovum sp. bin170 | reverse complement strand
TTAATGCCAGTGAGAATATAGAACAGAGGGGATTGGAGTCTCTTGGGCTAGGAATTAGCCTTCAAGACTATAAATCAGAAAGCCTTTCAAATTCAGACTCGTTGGAGTCTGCTAGTTAGGAAGCCTCTAGCTCTTTAGCTAGGGGTAGTTCACCTAAAAGCTTTGATGAGTTAAAAGCTAATTTCAGAGAAGAAGAGGTTCTATCAGAGAGAAATGTCTCTGTGTCCGATTTGATGGAGGTTAATCTAACTGGTTCAGCTTTTAAAATCGAAAAGATTACCCCTGCACAACAGTATATATCAAAAATCGAAACGACTACATGGAGTTGGAGTGTAACGCCTACCAAAGTAGGAGAGCATGATTTACAGTTGGTTGTTACGGCAATATTTACTACAGATGAGGGGAAAAAGATTCGTAGGTTAAAGACCTTTGATGAGGTGATAAAGGTTAAAAGCTTACCTCTTATGGAGCAGGTTATTAACTTTTTTGAAAAAGAGTATAAGTGGCTCTTTGCTACATTTCTTATCCCTATTTTTTTATGGTATAGGAAAAGAAGAAAAGATAGTCACTAAATTATTTTAATATTTAGATATGTTTTAATACTAAAAACAGTCGATATATATTATAATCTTCTGTCTTTATGGACAAAATATAAAAAAAAGGAGTATTTTTTATGACAAAAAAAATCTTATTGGCGACTTTGGTTGTGGCTTTTACATTTTCGGGATGTAGTATGTTGAGTGATTCTGAACCAACTACTGATAAAGTAGCAAAAGCTGCACAGAAAGCTGGTGATGCTGTGGATGGAGCGAAAAAAGTGACAGACTCGGCAAAAAAGGCTACTACAAAAGTGGATGCTACAGAATCTGATTTACCACAATCTTCTATGAAAGACCAAGTGGTTGAAGAGATAGTAGAGGTGGCTGATAAAAAGACAGATGGTGCTGCAACAAAAGTTATCGAATCTGTAAAATAAGTTATAAATTTATCCAAAATTATTTAATTTTGGATAGAATATTTAACACTTCTCTAAACGATATACAACACTACATATTAAAAAACTTCATAAACTATAATTACTATAAAAAATATCTGTTACTATAAGTGTCAATCTTTTTTGATTAACTCTATCCACTACAGCTATTTGCAAAAATGGGTATAAAATTGTTAGGATAGAATATGGAAAATAAAAAAACAATAATTACTTACGGAACATATGATATGTTGCATGTTGGACATATGAACATTTTGAAGAGAGCAAAAGAGTTAGGTGACTATCTCATTGTAGGGGTGACGGATGAAAATTATGACCGTTCACGAGGGAAGCTCAATGTAATTGAGAGTACCAATAAGAGAGTAAAAGCTATTGAGGCATTGGATTTTGTTGATAAAGTTATTGTAGAGAAGCATAAGAAGCAGAAAGCTGAAGATATGCAGAAGTATGATGTTGATATTTTTGCTATTGGAGATGATTGGGTAGGGGCATTTGATTATCTTAATGAATATACACATGTTGAGTATCTACCACGAACAGAGGGAATCTCTAGTACTAAACTTAGAAAAGAGAACTTTGATATTATCAAACTGGGTGTTGTTGGATTGGGGCGTGATACACAAGCCTTCATTGACGAGTCGGAGTATGTCTCTAGCATTAAAGTAAATCGAATATATGCAGATGATTTCTTGGTAGTTAAACAGTTCACAAAAGATAATGACAAAATTATGTATGGGCATGATAACTATGAAGAGTTTTTGGATACAGCTATCCAAGCTGTCTATATTGACACCTCATTAGAGAAACATTATATGCTCATTAAAAAGGCACTTGAAGCGGGGAAACATGTGCTTTGTGAGAACCCTTTGGCTATTGATAAAGATGAGTTAAAAGAGCTATTGTCTATTGCAAAAAGAGAAAAAAGAGTTCTGCTCTCTGCTCTTAAAACAGCTTTTTTACCAGCTTTTAATCAACTTCTTAAAGAGCTTAACAAAGGGATAATAGGTGATGTAAAAGAGGTTCGTGCTACTAGAACAAGTCTCTATAGAGAGAAAGATTATTCTGATGAGTTTATCGCACAGGGGGCTACCAATATCCTATCAGGTGCTACATCACTTCTGGTCAATAAAGTATTGGGAAAACGAAAAAGCATTACATTTTTTGACCAAGAGGAGAGTGGATATGATATAAGTAACTTGATTGTAACTACCCATAAGGGGGGAGCTGTTGGAGTATCAACAGTTGCTACAGGTATCAAATCAGAAGGTGATGCTGTTATCTCTGGAACCAAAGGGTATATCTATATCCCTTCACCGTGGTGGTTGACAAAGACTTTTTATGTCAGGTTTGAAGATACACATAAGAGTTATACTTTTAACTATGAGCTAGAGGGGTGTGGGTTGCGTTATATGATTGCAGAGTTCGCTTCGCTTATACAGAGAGGAAATCGAAAATCTAAGATGTTGACACCAAAAGATATAGTAGGTATTAATAGAGTACTAATTGACTATGCAGATAGTAAAAAAGAGAAAGAAAAAGAGAAGGAGAGTTAAGAATGATATATGAGGATTATTACATATTTACACCAGGACCTGTTAAGATGTCAGATGAGATTTTGGAGGTAGGAGCGAAGCAGACACCATATTTTAGGAATTGTGAGTTTTCGGATGTTACTTATGCTTGTGAAAAAGGGCTTTTGAAGATGGTAAATGCACCAGAGGGTTCAAAAGTTATATTTTTGACAGCATCAGGAACGGCAGGTATGGAGTCTGTGGTGATGAATCTACTCACTGAAGATGATAACGCTTTAGTCGTTCATGGTGGTGGTTTTGGTGGACGATTTGTTGACATCTGTGCTACACACACTATTCCTCACCACGATTTTGTGGTTGAGCATAGTAATCTTGCAGATATTGAGACTCTAGCACCAAAAGAGGATTTCACCTCACTTATTGTCAATGCCCATGAGACAAGTATTGGTCATATTTATGATTTGGATGCGATGGGTGCTTACGCTAAAAAGAGAGATTTATTCTTTGTTGTAGATGCAATTTCTATGCTTGTAACCGACCCTATTGATATGTCGGTTCAAAATATAGATGTGGTTATTGCAAGTAGCCAAAAAGGTCTAGCTCTTCCTCCTGGATTGACAATGGTAATCTTGGCTCCTAGAGCTTTAGAGAGAGTTCAGTGTGTAAAGAGTCTCTATTTTAACTTCAAAGACTATCTGCACAATGGTGAGAGAGGACAGACTCCGTATACTCCTGCTGTAACTATAATGCTCCAACTAGAGGCTAGATTGGCACAGATAGAGCGAAGAGGTGGGGTAGAGCAGAGTATTAGGTCTGCTAAAGCTATAGCAGAGTACTTCCGTGAGAGCATCAAAGATTTACCTCTAAAAGCCTATACACCATTTATGCCAAATGCGATGACTACTTTAACTCCAACGGATGGAAAATCTGCTATGGATATAGTCAATGCTCTTGAAGATGGATATAAGATTATGGTTTGCCCTAATGGTGGAGCAGAGAGAGATATTATATTTAGAGTTTCACATATGGGTGATATGACTAAGGCATATACAGATGTGCTTATAGATGCTTTGCATGACTATTATGGCAAAAATTAACCCAAAAGTTTTACGAGAAGCTCAACTCATTATGCTTGAGATGTTGGTTGAGTTCGACAGGATTTGTAAAAAACACAATTTGCAATATTGGTTAGACTCGGGAACACTTCTTGGAGCTGTTCGTCACAAGGGATTTATCCCTTGGGATGATGATATTGACCTCTCTATGCCATTAGAGGATTACAGTAAGTTTATTCAGATAGCCCAAGATGAGTTGCCTGACTCTATCTTTTTTCAGACTACCAAAACAGATGGTAGTTTTCCATTTGACTATATCAAACTGCGTTCACAAAAGGCAGAAATTGTTGAGTTCCATGAAAAAGATAGAGATGTAGCGTATCACCAAGGGGTATTTGTTGATATTTTCCCTATGCTTACTATTCCTAACAGTGAGTTTCATCAGCAATTTTATATGGATATATTTAAGCTAATTCGTTCTGTTTCATCTGTAAGTCTACATACCCCAGAGGGGAAAAATAGACCTTTGGAGAGAGAGAAATTGATAGCTACACTCGCACTAATGCATCAAGGTTGGCAAAAAGAGGATAGCAAAATTATCTATGGTGGAGAGATGCCTGATGTCGCTGCATGGTTTGATTACCAATCAATATTTCCTCTAAAAAAGATGGAGTTTGAGGGGCTAGAGTTTTCCGTACCAAATGACCCTGACCACTATTTGGGGGCCATCTACTCATTTGACTATATGGAGTTACCTCCTCTTGATAAGAGAGCCACTCATGCTGAGGAGATGAGGATAGTAGACATTTTTTAAATGAGATTGGTATGACTCATATTTTTTTAGAATAGTTGGCTATAATAAAAACAACTCTAAAAAAAGGAGCTATTTTATGGAAAGTTTAAAATTAGATGAGTTTACTTTTGAGGACTATTATCAAATAAGTGAAAATGATAGATGCGAACTGATTTTTGGGGAGATAGTTATGATGGCAAGTCCATCTTATCTTCATCA
>NZ_JAACKB010000243.1 GCF_010892395.1 Sulfurovum sp. bin170 | reverse complement strand
CATCAGATATATCCATTCCCACAGATAGGTATGGTCGTGATTTTTCTATAAATTTTTGGCGTAAAACAGGCTCTATAAACTTAGAACTATTAGCAACATTTTCACCATTAAAAAGTCTATTCAAATCCCTTTTGCTCTCTCCCAAATGACCTGTATACGCCAACAATTGCCCCTCCTTTAGACCTTTTCTAGTCAAAGGATTTTTACTTTCAGAAATAATAGTAATAGAGAAATCAAGCCTCTCTCCTGCAATCGTATCACCACCAATAATCTCACATCCAAACTGATTAGCAGTCCCATGAATAGAGGCTATAATCTCATCTATATCAGCAGTAGTTATCTTTTTTGGCAAAGATAGTGCCACCAAAGCATAGAGAGGTTTCGCATTCATAGCAACCGCGTCAGAGATATTTATCAACATCGCTTTCCTTGCTATCTGTTTCAGACTCATCCACTCTCGTCTGAAATGAACCCCCTCAAAAAACGCATCCATACTATAAATCTTGTCTCCGACAATAGCTCCATCATCCCCGATATAAGGTGAACTTAATTTGTCTATTAGGTAATCTTCTCTATTCAATTTCATATCCTATTAATTGTGGAAAAATTGTAACATAATTGCTGTGATATTTAGTTGGGCTTTTACTATTAAAGAAACTTATAATAGGTTCAGATATAATCTCATTAAATTCTTATTTTTAAAGGACATTGCAGTATGGATATGAAAATCTACGAATATGACGCTGTAATCGTTGGTTCTGGTCTGGCTGGTTTGGCAGCTGCCAAAGAGCTAACCGAAGCAGGGAAAAAAACAGCAATCATTACAAAACTTCACCCACTAAGAAGTCACTCAGGGGCAGCACAAGGTGGAATTAACGCTGCACTACATGCTGATGACTCTACGGAGCTTCATGAGTTTGATACGGTCAAGGGTTCTGATTATCTAGCAGACCAAGATTGTGTTGAGCTTATGTGCAGTAAAGCACCAGAGACTATTCGTTGGGCAGAGAGAATGGGAGCAACATTTTCCAGAGATGAAGAGGGGAATATTGCCATTCGCCCTTTTGGTGGACAGTCAAAGCCTAGAGCCTGTTATGCAAAAGATAGAACAGGTCTAGCAGTCCTCCAAGCTATCTATGAACAGGCAGACAGAGCAGGAATCGAAGTTTTTGATGAGTGGTATGCAGGAGATATTATCTATGAAGATGGAAAAGTATCAGGCGTGGTTGCTTATGATATAAGAGACTCTAAACCTGCAATCTTTAATGCAAAAGTAACCATGTTAGCCACAGGTGGTCACGGTAGAGCATATAGATTTAACTCAAATGCTCACGCAAATACAGGTGATGCACTCTCTATCGTTGCACGACATGGTCTTCCACTTGAAGATATGGAGTTCGTTCAATTTCACCCATCTGGACTTGGTGGAAGTGGTGTTCTTATATCTGAGGCGGCTAGAGGTGAAGGTGGACGACTCTTCAATAGCGAAGGTGAGAGATTTATGAGAAAATATGCTCCAAATGCAATGGAACTAGCAAGTCGTGATGTTGTAAGTCGTGCTATTATGGAAGAGGTTCGTCAAGGTAAAGGATTGGGTAAAGATGGTCAATCTGTCAATATTGACCTAACCCACCTTGACCCTGAAATTATCCTCACAAGACTTCCAGAGCTACGAGAACTTGCCATCGCATTCCAAGGTCAAGATATGCTAAAAGAGCCTATCCATATCTCTGCTACTGCTCACTACTCAATGGGTGGAATTCCAACAAATATCAACTGTGAAGTTAGAAAATCTCCAACAGAGATGACTGAGGGACTCTACGCTGCTGGTGAGTGTAGTTGTGTATCGGTTCATGGTGCAAATAGATTGGGTGCAAACTCTCTTCTTGAATCGTTGGTATTTGGGCGACATGCTGGTGAAAACATGGTCAAAAAGATTGATGAGGGGATTGAACTTCGTCCTGCCAAACTCTCTGATGCAGACAGAATGTTAGCCGAGATGCACAAGCTAAAAACTTCAAATGGTACAGAGACTATTCCAGGAATTAGAGAAGAACTTCAAATTGGGATGACCAAAAATGCAGGTGTATTTAGAACCAAAGAGTCACTAGAGACACAGATTGAAGTTATAGATGATCTACTTGGACGATTTGACAATATTCGAATTGATGATAAATCAAAGACATTCAACACCGACTTGCAAGAGGCAATTGAGCTTGGGCATATGTTGGAGTTTGCTAAATTTATCGTTGATGGTGCATTGAACCGTGAAGAGAGCCGTGGTGGTCACTTCCGTGAAGATTTTCCAACAAGAGATGATGATAAATTCCTAAAACACACCTATGCGTATATGGATGAGAACTACAATATGAGACATGAGTGGGGCGAAGTGGTGCTTGGTAAGTTTGAGCCTAGAGAGAGAACATACTAAAAGGAGGTTATGATGCAAAAAACAGAAAATAGTGATACTAGAAAAGTAAAAATTAAAGCGTTCCGATTTAACGCAGAGACTGACTATCTTCCATATACCAAAGAGTATAAGATGGAGGTAGGCAAAGATGAGCTAGTCCTTGACCTTATGAACAAAATCAAGTGGGAGCATGATGGCTCATTCTCTTATCGTCGTTCATGTCGTCACGGTATCTGTGGAGCCTGTGCTATCAAAGTCAATGGAAAGCCTGTTCTTGCTTGTAAAGAGAATGCTATGGAGCTTCTTGACCTCTTTGATAATGACATAACTCTGGAACCTCTAAGCAAAAAGAGAGTGGTCAAAGATATGATTGTTGACAAAGCTGACTTTTGGGAGAAACACTCGGCGATTAAACCCTATATTGTAGCAGATATTGACCCTAACCCAACAGCAGAGACCAAACAGTCTATAGCAGAGTTTGATGCGATGTTAGATTCTGACCTCTGTATCCAGTGTGGTGCATGTCACTACGCCTGTCCTGCTCTTCAAGCAAACGAAGACTATCTTGGGCCTGCTGCTCTGAACGCAGCATTTAGATTTACAGCAGATACGAGAGATGAGGCGGGAAAAGAGAGATTAGAGATTGTCTTTGCTACTGGTGAAGGTGTTTGGGACTGTGTGAAGTGTAATGAGTGTGCTGAAGCGTGTCCAAAAGAGATTAACCCAATCCAAAAAATCGGCAAACTTCACAATATGCAGTTTGAGCAGAAAATAGCTAGAAGCAATATAGCTACTCGTCACGCAGAAGGTTTTGTACGAAGTATCAGAAAACATGGTTTCCTTGATGAGGCAGATATAGTTGTCTATTCAGAGGGTTATTTAGGAATGTATAAACACCTCAAAACTGCTGTTAAGATGATGAAAGTTGGTAAAATTCATTGGCAAGATGGTGTTCCATGGATTGACAATATGCCAAAAATCAAAAACTTAGATGAGGTTCAAAAACTAATTGACATCTCTATGACAAACAAACTATAAGGAGAGAAGATGAGCAGATTACAATATGCACTATTTACAGGATGTACAGCCAAGCAGTCAACACCTGAACTACTTTCATCTACTCTTGCAGTAGCTGATAAGTTGGGGATTGAGATTACTATTTTAGAAGAGGCGAGTTGTTGTGGGGCGAGTCACCTACAAGATTTTGATGAGTTTCTAGCACATGTATTAAACGCTAGAAATATCTGTTATGCAGAGAAGTTGGGAATGACGATGATTACTATCTGTAACACCTGTCAACTCAACTCTGCTATGACAAAACATGCACTTGATAGTGACCCTAAACTAAAAGCTAGAGTTAACGAAAAGCTTAAAGAGGTAGGATTGGAGTATAAAGGCACAAGTGAAGTTAAACACTTCCTCTACTGCCTAGTAGACGAGTATGGACTAGAGAATATTAAAGACAAAGTAACTACACCACTAAGTAACTTTAATATCGCTCCTTTCTACGGATGTCACAATATCAGGTCAACAGACCAACACCACTCTGCTACTTATGGAGAGAACGCATACGCACCAACTTCACTAGATAGATTGATTGATGCCCTAGAGGGTCACCCAGTTGACTACGCTAGTAAAAACAAATGTTGTGGATTCCATGTTGAACTTCAAGCGACACATACAAGTGAAGTACTAGCAGGAAATGCACTTTTGGATGCTATTGATAACAATGCTGATATGGTTGTAACCCCTTGTCCACTCTGTCACCTAAAGATGGATACATACCAAGATGATGTAAGTAAAGTTATGGGGCGTGATGTAGAGATTCCTGTTCTGCACATGCCACAGATGGTTGCCTTGGCTCTTGGAGCTACGGAGAAAGAGCTTGGATTAAACTTCCATGTTCAGAAAGCTTCACAAATTTTTGGTGAGGCAAAAGCGTAAACAGTAGGTCGGACTGCCCTCTGTCCGACATAAACATGCATAAAACCAATATCCATCCAACAAAACAAAAATTATAATAACAAAAGACCTCACTTGAGTTTGGGAATGAAAACTCCTAGTTTTATACATAAAAAAAGCATTAAGGTTAACCT
>NZ_JAACKB010000242.1 GCF_010892395.1 Sulfurovum sp. bin170 | reverse complement strand
AGCTTTTAGTCTATTTTATTAAAAAATATCAATCTACAAAGGATAACTTATGTTAGAAAAACATGGAACTATGCTTCTTGCAAGAGAAGATATAAAAGTTTTTGACTGTACTATTAGAGATGGCGGCTTAGTAAACAACTACCATTTTACAGATGAATTTGTAAAAGGTGTCTATGATACCTGTGTCGCCGCTGGTGTTGACTATATGGAGATAGGCAAAAATAACTCTCCTACACTTATGAGTGAAGAGGAGTTTGGTGCTTGGAACTTCTCTAAAGAGGAGGACATTAGAAAAATCGTTGGGAACAATGATACCGATATGAAAATAGCTGTAATGTCTGATATAGGAAGAACTGTCAAGGAGGAGCTTCTACCTAAGGAGGAGTCTGTAGTGGATATGATTAGGATAGCAACCTATATTCATCAGATACCTGAAGCGATAGAACTCATAGAGGAGGCTCATGCAAAAGGGTATGAGACGACAGTAAATGTCATGGCTATTGCTAAATCTTTTGATGATGAACTAGATGAAGTACTTGATATACTAGGGAAAACAAATGTAGATGTTATCTATATTGCGGATACATTTGGTTCATTTTATCCTGAACAGATTAAAAAGCTAACAGGAAAATATCTTGAAGTTGCAAAAGCTGGTGGTAAAGAGGTAGGAATTCATGCACATAACAATATACAGTTAGCTTATGCAAATACTATAGAGTCGATGATGTATGGTACAAGCTTTTTAGACTGTACTATATCTGGACTAGGAAGAGGTGCGGGTAACTGTCCTATGGAACTTCTTCTTGGCTTCTTAAAAAATCCAAAGTACAAACAGCTTCCTGTACTCAAATTTATAGAGGAGTTTATCGTTCCTTTAGAGAAAGAGTTAGACTGGGGTTACAGTATTCCATATATGATAACAGGACAACTTGTAGAGCATCCAAGGTCTGCAATGAAAGCTAGAGATGAGGGTGATACCAAATATGTTGATTTTTACAAAAGATTAACAGAAAAGTAGAGAATAATCTCTACTTTTTACCCAAAACATCTACAATCTTAGTAACCACCAAATCAGAAGTCACATTAAGTGAAGTTCGAGCCATATCCAAAATCCTATCCACTGCCACAATAATAGCAAGATACTCAACAGGCAATCCTACCTGATTCAAAATCACAACCATCATAACCAAAGAGGCAGAAGGCAAAGCCGCTACACCTACAGAGAGAGCCACAACCGTAATTCCCAATACTATCTGGTCACCAAAGGTCATCGCAACCCCTGCTAGATTGGCAATATACAAAACAGCTATTGTCAAGTATGAAGCCGTTCCATCCATAGATACCGTAGCACCCAATGGAAGAACGAACCCTGCACTATCCTTGCTCACTCCACCCTTCTCTTGGACAACTTTCATACTTACAGGTAGAGTTGCTGCACTTGATGCTGTTGAGAATGCCATTATACTAGCCTCTTTGACTTGATTGAGATATGTATAGGGATTTATCTTTGCAAAAAATGCCAAAACCATTGGTAGAGTAACCACAGCATGAATAATAATAACAGCCATTACAATTAATACATACTCCCAAAGACCCAAAATAACATCTATTCCCTGTTTGGCAATGATGTATGATATAAGAGAAAAGACACCAATAGGAGTTAAATTTATAACCCATCTAGCGATATGAAACATTGCGTTGTTAATCGCAGTAAAGAGGTCAAAAAGTACATCCTGATGCTTCTGCTCCATTTTAAAAGATGCCAAAGCCAAGAAAACTGCAAAAACAATAACCTGCATCATATATCCACTAGCCAATGAGTTAAAAACATTAGAAGGGATAAAACTCATTATCATATCGTGAAAAGAGAATGGTTTTATCTCTGTTGCCTTTGCATACTCTAATCCTGCTGAACTTACAGGCTCACCTATTGGGAAGATATTCATAACCACTATTGCCAAAAATACAGATAAAGCTGTAGTTAGCAGATAGAGTCCAATGGTCTTTAGACCTATACTCTTTAATTTTTCTACAGAACCTAACCCAGTTAGAGCCGTATAGATAGAGGCAAATACCAATGGTACGACCAACATTTTTAGCAGTGCTACAAACATATCTCCTATAAGCTTCTGCTCCAAAGCCCATAGTGGGGCGAAAATTCCAAAAGCTATTCCTAGCATAATTCCTATTACAACTTGCACATTAAGCGATTTAAAATAGTGCATATATCTCCTTTTTTTAACTTT
>NZ_JAACKB010000241.1 GCF_010892395.1 Sulfurovum sp. bin170 | reverse complement strand
TATTAATGTTTTTTAAAAAGTTATTTTTAATATGTGGAGTAACATTCAGTTTCTCTTCACTACTAGAAGCAAACTCGTTCTATATTGAGTCAATTGCAAAATCAATGCTCGGCAAAACCTATAAATGGGGTGGGAATGGTCCCTACAAATATGACTGCTCTGGATTTACAAAAGAGGTATTTGAGAAAAATGGAATTGATATTCCTAGACTCTCAAAAGACCAAGCACAAATCGGAGAGAAAATCAGAAAGAATCAACTTCAAAAAGGTGATTTGATATTTTTTCACTCAAAAAAAAGTACCATAGTTGACCATGTAGGCATCTATCTAGGCAGAGGAAAATTTATCCATGCTAGTAGATTTCACAAACGAATAGTCATCAGCCCCCTAAGAGAGTATAAAAGATTTTTCAAATGGGGCAGACGACTCACTTAGTGCGTTCTAACTCTTAGTCTAATCTTCAGGATTGCTTAGGGGGTGATTTTTGGCTAAGGCATTAAGCATAAATCCTTTATTAATTTTTTTCATTATACTCTGTTAAGACTTATGACTCTTACAAAATAACATTATTAATCAATTCTTAAGAATATAAACTATATAATTTCTCAAGCCAAACAAAAGGATACTCAATGAAAACATTTACTAAACATCTAACTCTAACTGCACTGCTCACAACCTCAATCTTTGCTTCATCAAGCAACTATCTTCTGCTAAATGACATGAAATTAGTTAAAGAGGAGAGAGTAATATTGGAAAAGATGACTAAAGGGGTAAATGAAGAGAACAAGAAAAAGTTTTCCAAAATTTTAAATGGACTCATTCATAGTGATAGTAGCCTAAATCTGAAGGGAACAGAGATAACAGATATTAGAGCAAAACTTGTTGAGATAAAAAAACTATGGAACAGTGAAAAGGATACTCTCGATAGCTCATCGCTTAACGAAATTGAGACAGAAGTAAATCAAGCTGTTGAACTCTACACTAAATCATATAACAGATATTTACAAAAACAGAAAATCTCTACACTTGTTACTCAACATATGAATCAAACTGAACCAAATAGTCAGGTGTTAGCTCTTTATGAGAAGTTTTAAGACTTCTCATCTCTTCTTTTTGTAATACTCCACCACCAAAAGCCCTACTCCCACAACAGCAAAGATAAAAATAATAGAGCCAATGATAACATCGTTACCAATTGGCTGACTCAAATCAAACATCAACTACCTCTGCACATCGAGAACAAGCAGACTCTTCTGAATCAGAAGTAAATCTCCAACATCTTGGGCATTTTTCTGCTGTTGCCTTATGAACTGTAAATGTTTTACCATCTAACTCGAACGAACCCATTTGTTCAGCATCAGATGACTCTCTCATACATGAAACAATAAACCAATCTTCTAAATTTTTACTATCTTTAATCGCAAATGAGCCAATATCTCCGATAATTTCAAGCTCTAGTGCTGATTTAATAATCTTCTCTTTTTTGAGCTTGTCTGTCAACTCCGAGAATCTATCTCTAGCTTGTAGAAGTATTGTATCATCAAAACTAGCCTCTACCTCTGGAATCTCCTCATACACAAGGTCAAATATAGACTCCATATCATCTTTGATAATAGCAGGTGCATAGTCCAAAATCTCATCCATCGTATAAGTAAGCACAGGAGCCACAAGTCCCATCATTGATTTTGCAATCAAAACCATTGCTGATTGTGTTGATTTTCTAGTAGCAGAATCTGCACCATCACAGTAGAGTCTATCTTTGGTAATATCCATATAGATACCACTTAGCTCATTGGTTACAAAATTATTGAGTATTGAGAACCCTCGGAGGAAATCATTCTCGGCAAAAGAGGCATTGACTGAACCAAATACCTCTCTAGCTTTGATAAGAATCCATCTATCAAGTTCACCATACTCACTTGGCTCTATAACCTTTTCTAGCCCATCCACATTTGCCAATAAAAATCTAAATGTATTTCTTAGTTTTCGATACTGCTCTGCTGTCTGCTTCAAAATTCCATCAGAGATTTTCAAATCTTGCTGATAATCTGAAAGAGCAACCCAAAGTCTCAAAATCTCTGAACCATACTGCTTAATCACCTTGTCAGGAGCGATAACATTACCCTTAGATTTTGACATCTTCTCACCCTTCTTATCTACGGTGAAACCATGAGTGATAAGCGTCTTATATGGTGAGATTTGATTGATAGCTGAACTCAACAGTAGTGAAGATTGGAACCATCCTCGATGTTGGTCACTCCCTTCTATATATAGTGAAGTTGGATACTCACCTGCATCATACTCGCCACTCTTGACCACAGAATTCCAAGTAGAGCCAGAATCAAACCATACATCCAAAATATCCTCTAATTTTTCAAGGTCATTAGGGTTGTATTTTGAATCAACTGGTAAAAGCTCTGCAATCTCCATATCATACCAAGCATCAGCACCTTTCTCATCAAAGATAGAAGCGACATAAGAAAGAACATCTTCATCAAAAATCACCTCTTTGGTAGCCTTGATTCTAAAAAATGCTATAGGCACACCCCAACTTCTCTGACGAGAGATACACCAATCAGGTCGCCCCTCTATCATCGGTTTTAATCTATTTCTTGAACTTGCTGGATAGAATTTCACATCTTCAATAGCCGACAGAGCATTCTCTCTTAGAGTAGCATTGGAATCGTTTGGCTTCTCATCAATCGCAATAAACCACTGATTGGTCGCTCTATATATAAGTGGTTTTTTTGTTCTCCAGCAGTGAGGATATGAGTGGGTAAACTTACCTAACTTAAGAAGAGAATCACCCAAAAGCTCCAAGATAGGCTCATTTGCCTTGAAGATGTGCATCCCCACAAACTGCTCTGCATCAGGAAGCAGACCAAGCCCCACTACAGACTCATCAAAACAACCTCTCTCATCAACAGGCATTAAAACTTCAAGACTATATTTTAGCCCAACTCTATAGTCATCCTCACCATGCCCAGGGGCTGTGTGAACACAACCTGTACCACCATCCATCAATACATGCTCACCCAAAATAAGCTTGGATTCTCTTCCATTTAATGGATTTGTAGCGATTAGATTTTCAAACTCTCTAGCCTGAATAGTTTTGACAACCACTCCTGAAACTACCTCTTGCTCTAGCATATCAGCATATCTAGCCTCTGCAACAATATGACCTGACTCTGTAAGCACATAGTTCTCTTCAGGATTAAACGAAATACCTGTATTTGATGGCAAAGTCCAAGGGGTCGTTGTCCAGATAACAACACCTGCTTTTCCTGACAGACCTAACTTAGCTTTTGCCTCATCATTTAGCTCAAAATCTACAAAAAGTGTATAGTCCTCTTTATCCTCATATTCAACCTCTGCATCAGCCAAAGCTGTTCTTGCCGCCCAAGACCAAAAAATAGGCTTATGTCGCTCAACAAGCAACCCTCTCTTTGCTATCTCACAAAGCGTTCTATAGATATTTGCTTCAAACTTATAATCCATAGTAATGTAAGGATTTTCCCAATCAGCCATAATCCCAAGAGTCTTAAATCCCTCTCGTTGACCCTTCCAAGCCTTCTCTGCTGTAATTCTACAAATCTCTCTAAATTTAGAGGTAGATAGAGTCTCTTTCTTCTTTCGCCCCATCTTATCTTCAACTTTTTGCTCAATTGGCAGACCATGACAATCCCAACCTGGAGTCATTCGCACAGCTTTCCCTTGAAAGTAGTTGTATTTGAGGATAATATCTTTTAGAGTTTTATTAAGAGCATGACCGATATGAATATCACCATTGGCATAAGGAGGACCATCGTGCAGAGTAAAGAGTTCAGCCCCCTCTCTTTTAGCTTTCATCTGCTCGTACATATTTTCGCTATACCATTTTTTGTATCGCTTTGGTTCATTGTTTGGTAAGTTTCCACGCATTGGGAATTTTGTCTTTGGGAGTAGTAGTGTATCTTTAAAATCCATTATATTCTTTGCCTTTTTTACCCAATTACAAAACTATCTTGGAAACGGAGACTTTAGTCCCGTATTTTGCGAGGCTAAAGCCATCAATTCCTAAGTTTTTCAAGAAATATAATGGGTATATAATAATTGGTGGGATTATATCTAAAAGTTGTTTTTGGTATGGTTATGAACCCTCTTTCCCCATAAGTTCACGAAGCTTATCCTTTAGCAGAACATTATATATCACTCAGCCTTAAACATAAAAATATCAAGAGACTGGACAATGATTATCTTGATATCGCTAAAAAGAATTTAATCTCTAAAGAGAAAGCGAGAGAGACCATTAAACAGATAGTATCGGTAATGGATACCCTTGAAGAGAGAGCAGAAGTGATTGGTATATCTTCTAAGAATATTGGTGAGTGTCTGTTGAATGTCAATTCACAATTGGATTTGATACGAGGAGAGCTGTTTGCATAGTTATCTTGACGGTTTATTTCTATTAAATATTCGTAAAACCTCAATTAGATTTTTGTCAAAATTTACTTTATAATTTATTGTATAACCTTTGTATGTCATATCTCTTATGTTTTTATTATCAAAATATATTGATGGTTTGTATTTAAAAGGATTATCAGGTATTAAAAATATTAATTCTTCAAGTTCATTAGCAAAACCTATACTAGCACCAATTTTATCTTTTGCTATATGATTTATAATATGTAATAACTGATTTTCAAAAGTTTTTTTATAAATTATTGTCATTTAGTTATTCAATGTTTTCAAATGATTGTTTATATTATTCCACAAATCAGAATGTGAAATCATTTCAGCAGTACCATTTTCAACTGCTAGTAAGTCCTGTTGTAATTGTTTTTGTCTTTCGTAAAAATATGGATCTAATTCTAAATTTTTATCTTTTTGCAGTTGAACTTTATCTTTATAATGTTCAATAATAGTTAAAAAATCTTGTACAAAATTATCTTGAATATTTACGGTTAATGTTTGCATGATAAAATCCTTTTTTTAAATGTATGAGTCATTATATCTAAAATATACCTAATATTTTAAAATCTATATTTGATGCTTTTTCTTTTTGTTGTTTTGTATATAACTTTATTTTGCTATTTTATGAGAAGAACCATTGATTACCCATAAGCCAACTCTAACCGAAAACCCTCTAAACTTCCACATACAAAAAACTTTAAGGAGCAAACCATAAAATTATTAAAAACATTTAAACATATTCAAACTACAAGAACGCTTCTTAGGGTTTGGCTTTAGCCTCTTACTTTTTATCTACTGATAACTTTATCACTTTTTATTAACATGCGTGTAGGGTGTTGTCCCTGACAATACCGTCAAATAATATTTAAAATTTCAATACCTATGTTATTTGGTTTTGACGGTGTTTTCATGGGAAAACACCCTACGGAAATTTATATAATTTTAGGAATAGCAATGAATACAAATAACGAAAACTATAAACTAAAAAGCATCGTCCCATGGGGCAGAAACTTAGATGAATACAAAACCATATTCAATTTAAGTCAACAAGATTTAAACTCCAAAATACTTGGCTGTGGCGATGGTCCTTCCTCTTTTAATGCAGAGCTTACAGAGTTGGGAGGAGAGATAACTTCTATCGACCCTATTTATGAGTTTACAAAAGGGCAACTCTCCGAGCGTATAGATGAGGTTGCACGAGAAGTTATGGCGATGGTACGGGAAAACTCAACTAGTTTTGTATGGAAAAACATTAAAAACCCTGATGAGTTGGAGTCAACTCGTATGGGTGCAATGAAGAATTTTTTAGAAGATTATGAACAAGGTTTAAAAGAGTGTCGTTATGTTCATGAGATGTTGCCTTCACTCTCTTTTTCAGATAAGCAATTTGAGTTGGCACTCTGTTCTCATTTCCTCTTTTTGTACAGTGAACATTTAGATTTTGAGTTTCATTTGAATGCTATAATGGAGATGTTGCGAGTGGCTAAAGAGGTACGGATATTTCCTCTGATGAGTTTAGAAAATGAGTACTCTCCTTATCTTGATAAGGTTATAAATAGACTTGAAGCCAAAGGCTATGTTGCCCAAATAGTCAAAACAGATTATGAGTTTCAACAAGGGGCTGATGAAATGTTGGTGGTTAAAGATATGCAAAAATATTTAGAAGAGACACCCATAGTAGACTACTCAAACAAGAAAGTATACTCTTTGGCTATGAACTTAGCTAATGGGTGCAAAACTGATACTCAAATAACCAAAAAATGTTTTGAATATGTTCGAGATAACATCAACCATTCAGGTGATTACAGAGATGAAATTACTACTTACAAAGCATCAGATGTTTTGAAGTATAAGACAGGTTGGTGTTATGCCAAAAGCCACTTATTAGCAGGACTTTTACGAGCCAATGGTATTCCTACAGGATTTTGCTATCAGAGATTGAGCTGCTCAGAGTATAAAAAAGATATCTATTGTCTTCATGGACTAAACTCTATTTATTTAAAAGAGTTTGGTTGGTACAGAGTAGATGCACGAGGAAACAAAGAGGGTGTAAATGCACAGTTTAACCCACCTCATGAGCAGTTAGCTTTTAAAATTGAAGAGCATGAATTTGATTTACCTGTGATTTATTCTGAACCTTTAGATGAGGTTGTTTGTGCTTTAAAAAAGTATAAAAATTATGATGAGATGATTGAGAACTTTCCTGATGTGGAAAGTCAATATGTATAAACTGTGGGACTATAAGAGAAATATATTACGAACTCTCTTCTTTCCTCATAAGTTCACGAAGCTTATCTTTTTTACTCTTTCTCTTACCCTTAACAGGTGCTTTCCCTTTAACTTTTAAAGGTGCTTCTCCTATTAGTTCATAACCTTTTATCTGCTCTCTTTCAAGTTTAATCTGACTGCGTTTCTCTATAACTCTAAAATGTGATTGTTCTTCATGACCTATAAAAGTGACAGCCTCACCAGACTTTCCTGCTCTTCCTGTTCGTCCTATTCTATGAATATAATCAGCAGGAGAACGAGGTAGGTCAAAATTTATAACACAATCTATCCCTTCTATATGCAATCCGCGAGAGATAATATCCGTGGTAAAAAGAATCTGAATTTTTTTAGCCTTAAATTCTGCTATGGTGTAGTTACGGTCTTCTTGTGATAAATCACCGTGAAATGACTCAGCCAAATAGCCACGCTTTCTAAACTTCTCAGCTATGTTGTCGGTGGCTCTTCTGTTTGCCATAAAAACCAATACCTGTTTCCACTTCTCTTTTTTTAATAAATAGCGAAGTAGAGGACCTCTATTTTCAGGATTGACCTCTATAACTCTCTGCTTTATATTCGCAACGGTTGGTGTCTCATTTTCTATGGTTACTCTTATCGCTTTTTGAGTTACTTTTGAGGCGATTTGTAGCATTTTTTCAGGATAGGTTGCCGAGAATAGAAGGTTCTGTCTTTTGGTTGGTATCGCTTCTAAAATGGCATCTAACTCTTCTGAAAATCCAAGGTTTAACATCTTGTCTGCCTCATCAAGTACCAAAAACTCTAAATGTTTCAGACTCATCTGATTTTTACTCAAAATATCCAAAAACCGTCCTGAGGTAGCCACAACAATGTCACACCCTTTTTGAATGGCATAAATTTGCTCTCCAATTCCCTCTCCACCAATAACAGAGACAACTTTTGGTCTAGGAGAGATGGCTTTTCCAAACAGCGTAAAGGTCTCTGCTACTTGCAAGGTAAGCTCACGAGTAGGGGTTAAAACCAATACTTTTATCTTTCGCTTCCCCTCTGTAGGATTTTTGGATAATAGCTCTAAAATAGGCAATACAAAAGAGGCACTCTTCCCACTACCTGTTTGAGCTTGTGCCATGATGTCTTGTTTTTTTAAGACAAGAGGAATAACTTTTTTTTGTATGGGAGTTGGCTCTGTATAGTTGTTTTGTTGAAGTATCTGCTGTAGAGATTTAGATAGATTTAGTTTTGTAAAAGGCATCTAGTACTTCTTATTCGTATTAACTAACATATCTTTTTCACTAAGCTCAAACAGAAGATTTCCCAAACTTTTCAGCGAAAAAAGTTGAAGCTTTTCACCTTTCTCTTTTTTAAGTTCAGTCGAAAACCTGTTTTTAGAAAAAATCACATAACTCTCTATATCCAGTTCTGCTTGTTGACACTTCTCTTTTAGCTTTGTAAGCTCACTCTTTTTGGCTTTTGCCTTAGAGAACTTACACGCACCTGCTATCATTTTGCCTGATTTTGTTTTGGCTAAAAGGTCTATCTCTACATTGGTATCCCAATATGAACCTATCTTGATTATGGGGTCTTGGCTTGTCTCATTGTAACTTTTTTTGATAAGCTCCATAAAAAGTTGTTGGTAGATAAGGTTGGTAAACTCCCCTCTCATTTGATTCCAACGCTCTTTAACTTCCTTGTACTCTCCTGCTTTAATACCCTTATAATAAGGAGAGATAACAGCAAACCAAAAACGCATAAATGGTTGATTGAATAGAAGCTTAATGGATACTTTTTCATGATTTTCTAGTGGTTTTTCTACCGATACATCTTTAGACAAAAGCCCCTCTTTTATCATAAAATCTACAGATTCCTCACCAGATTCTTTATTTGTTTGAGCCTTTTTAAAAGCAGAGTGTTCTCGTCTGTCGCCTGTTGCAAGGGCAGAAAGCACTTTATGATGAATCTCTTTGCTTTGTGTAATCTTGGTGGTATCTCCATGGATATAACGGTAGTTGTTTAGAACTTTCTCCTCTATGAGTTCATCCAGAGGTTTGGTCAAATCGACTCTCCAACCCATCCCTCCAAACACAGAAAAGTATTCTAATGCAACTTCTAAGTTGGTGGCATTGTTTTGATAGCAAAAAGAGCGAAATTGTTGGAGGATGGTTGGTTGCGACATATGTGAAAGACCTTGAAATGATTTTGGGAATTATAGCTGAATTTTATTTATTATTTGAAATATTATCAACTCTATTTCGCTATAATTACTCCATGAAAAAGAATACTACAAAACAGAACAGCATAGATATAATAAACATCCTAAAAGAGAAAAATCAAACAATCTCATTTGCCGAAAGTTGCACAGGAGGACGGATAGCATCAGAGTTCACAGCCATCTCAGGAGCATCAGCAGTCCTCAATGGCTCATGTGTCACCTACTCCAACGAGATAAAATCAAAGTGGCTAGGGGTATCAGAAGAGACCTTAATGGAGCATGGTGCAGTAAGCAAAGAGTGTGTCGAGGAGATGTTAAAAGGCATTGCAAAACTTGCCAATGCAGACTACACGATAGCCGTAAGTGGTATCGCTGGGCCGACAGGAGGAACGGATGAAAAACCAGTGGGTACGGTCTATATTGGTATCTTAAACCAAACCAATATAATTATAGAGCGACACCTATTTAAAGGAGAGAGAGAGTCTGTCCAACTCCAAGCAACTGACACGGCAATAGCACTTTTGAAAAAAAATCTATAAATTACACAAAAACCCTTGACATATAGTAAACCATAGGCTATAATTCCGTCCACTTATCACATGGTAAGTTAATAAAAATCGTGACCCGTTAGCTCAGTTGGTAGAGCAATTCCCTTTTAAGGAATGGGCCCTAGGTTCGAATCCTAGACGGGTCACCAC
>NZ_JAACKB010000240.1 GCF_010892395.1 Sulfurovum sp. bin170 | reverse complement strand
TATCAAAAAGTTCAGATATAGAGTCATGTTCTCTATCGAAATCATCTATACTTTTATAATTTGGGAAGTATTTGGAAAATCGTTTATTGATATAAAGAAGCTTTTTATTGTTGTCTCTAAGTATAATAATATTAACCGTCGCATCCAATATACCAGCAAGATAAGGATTCCCTCTCTCTAATTCACTGTTAAACGAAGATGATGTTTTTTTAGAAGATTTCATAACACAACCCCTTTATAAAAATTAGACTTCTTGTAAAACTCTAATTCCATTACCTTCTAAAAGAATTTTTTTATCGGATATAAGAGAAGTAAGAGTTCGCTTAAAACTTTTTTTACTCAAAGCAAAAACTTTCATAATATCCTCTGCATTACTTTTCGAATTTAGAGCGATAAATCCACCTCTATCTTTGAGAAGTGCAAGAACTTTTCTCTCATACACATCACTTGTGGATTTTTTACCAATAGGTTGCAGAGCCAAATCTAACTTTCCATCTTTGCGAATGTTTTTTATATAGGCCTCTTTTCTATCTCCTACAGATAAACTCTCAAATATTTCATTATCAAATAGCATACCCTCGTATAGATTTTCAACTATTACTTTATAACCCAATGGAGTTTTTGAGAGTACCAAAACTGCTACTTTTTGATTTTTCTCCAACCCATCGGTCTCATATGAGAGCCACTTACCTATCTTGTGAGTTCCATATAACCGTCCTGTCTCTTTGTCTACGCAAACTCTCAATATAAATTTATTACCAATATTAAAGTGACACTTCTGTTGAGAGAGAGGAACAAAAAGGTCTTTTGGCAGACCCCAGTTTACAAAAGCTCCATATTGCTGATAGTCAACTACTGTAAAATAGCCAAACTCACCAAGCATCGCATAAGGGTATCTAGTCGTAGCAACTATCCTATCTTCTGAATCAGTATAGATAAAAACCTCAATCACAGAACCAATAGGCATCTCATCTTCCATAACATAAGCATTGGGGAGAAGAACCTCTTCAAAATTTTCTGCTCTAAGAAAAAGACCATAATCTGTATCTCTCTCTACCCTAAGATAGTTTATTTTACCAATCTCTATAGTTCTATTCATTATTTGATTGTCTTTAGATGCTTAGTAAATGGCTCTGCACCAATAAATCCTGTAAGAGATTTTTTAGGTAAAAATTTGTTCTCTTTATCAAAAAATATAATATTTGGAGCGCCAAACAGACTATACTCTTTTAAGAGAGCTTTATCATCATCTGTCTGCTCTGTTATATCTATAGTAATAAATGTAAATCTCTCTAGCTCTTTTACTACAGCAGGGTCTGGAAAAGTCAGAGCCTCTAGTTCTCTACATGATTTACAAGATTTTTTACCAAAATCAACCACTACAGGTAAATCACTCTGCTTAACCTCTTCAAGAAGTCTCTCTACAGAGTAACCTAAATGTGATTTTTTATCAACTTTATTAGACCCCCATGGTTTAGAAGATGAAGGAGCATCTGTGGTATTAAGAACAGAAGAAGCTACAATCTTTGGAGTAGCTGTAAACTTCTCAAATGGATGCATCATAGAGGTTGAACCACTCAATAGACCGATAAATAGAGACGCACCATAGATTAGTGATACGAATGCCATAAGTTGAAAGAGTTTTGAAGCACCTTGCGACTCTTTGCTACTGTTAAATGCACCCATATATAGAGCCAGACCAATAAATAGAAGTGACCAAAGTAACATAATAGTAGTCTCACCAAGAACTCCACTAAACATAGAGATAGATAGTGCCAACATCGTAACACCAAAGACTTGTGATACTCTAGTCATCCAGCCACCAGGTCTTGGCATGAACTTACCAGCACCAGCACCTACGAGTAGTAGAGGAACTCCCATACCCATACTCATAGCAAAAAGAGCTGTTCCACCAAGAAGAGCATCTCCTGTTTGAGAGATAAAGATAACAGCACCTGCTAGAGGAGGGGCAACACAAGGACCAATAATAAATGCGGAGAGGAAGCCCATAATAGCTGTTCCTACCACTCCATGACCTTGTGCATTGTCACTTGCAGAGTTTATTTTTGATTGCCAAGAGGATGGTAACTGTATCTCAAAGTATCCAAAGAGTGATATTGCCAATGCGAAGAACATTAGGGCAAATATTGTTAACACTAAAGGACTTTGCATTATAGCCTGTATATCTGCCCCTAAAATACCCGAGAGAACCCCTACTATTGTATAGGTGACAGCCATAGATAATACATAGATTAGAGAGGTGAGGAATCCTTTCATGGCATTAGGTTTACCTGAACCTGATTGAGAGACAATAATGGAGGAGAGAATAGGTATCATTGGGAAAATACAAGGAGTAAGTGCCAAAAGCAGACCAAGGATAAGAAATAGAAAGATTATAAAAATTGGACTCTCATGAAGTAGTATATCTACTATAGCATGAGTGTTTTTTTCACTAATAGCCTTTTTAAGCTTATCCCATACACTCCCCTGTGGAGCCTTAAAGTTATACTCTTTCTCTATCGTGTTATAGCAGATACCCTTATCAGAACAACCCTGTAGCTCAACCACTAAAGTATAATCACCAGATACGTGAGAAGTAATATCCGCTATAGGTATATTGACTACAATATTACCTTCGTGAACCATTCCATCTTCAGTTTTATGTGGAGTAGGTCTATTGACAGTTAACTCAAACTCTTTTGGCTTAATAATTCTATATTTCAAACTCTCATCTGCAACATGAATTTTGTCAGCTAAAATAATTTTAGTCTCGATCATATCCCCATTTTCAACAGCAGAAACTTTAAATGCCTCATCTGGTGATAAAAATTTTGATTTAGCTTTAAGAGCAGATGAAAAATCAGCACTTAAAAAGAGTGTCACAAGCAGAAATAATTTTAAGATTCTCATTGAATTTTAGTCCCTTTTTACAATTGAATAGTCTATATATTTATATATTT
>NZ_JAACKB010000239.1 GCF_010892395.1 Sulfurovum sp. bin170 | reverse complement strand
TCTTGGTAAGATGAAAAGGTCTGATATTTATGAGTTACAAGATAAGTATGGGAGTGCCGAGATTGGGGTAATTTCTGATAAGAAGGTCTGTTATTAATAGATATTTTACAAAACTTCTTGGAATCGGAGGCTTCAGCCCCGAATATAACGAGGCTAAAGCCCAATACCAATGAATTAGCGAGGCTGAAGCCATCGGTTCCTTATATGCAATCTGCATTTTCGGAATCGGCGTGTTTACACCCGAACTATTTCTCTCTTAGAGCCTGAATTTCTGCTTGAATCTTATCTAACTCCAAGCGTTCTTTCTCTCTTTTTAAGCTAAACAGCTCCTCATCTCTTCTGTGACCTCTCATAGAGTGGTATGTTGATAGTATAAAACCAAAAAATGAAAAAATAGAGGTGATTAGAGAACTCATCAAGAGGAAATTGTCATCAATAGTAAACTCTGGTTCTATAGAGATGGATGTAGAGTGTGATGACTTTTGATACGATTGACCTTTTTTACTTATGGGAGCATCTACTTGTTCAGGAGTGTGTAGGAATTGAAAATATAGAAACACAGCAAATGAGATAATAAACAGCAGAGCAAAGAAATTTTTGAAACTCATATAAACCCTTTTTTTCTTTTATTATATCAGATTTTTTTCTTGAAAACTATTATAAATTTTCTTTAATTTTTTTAGTTAATTTAAAATAAGCTTTCTCCATCGCTTCTATCATACTCTCTACAGATTTACCATCTATACTCTCTTCTGTATTAAACAGATAGTTTGAACCCCCTTTGGTACTCTTGTCCAAAATATAATAGTTTGCATCTAAAGAGATAACATTCTTGTAAGCGATAAACCTGCTGATAGTTACAGATACTTTTTTATCTATCTCTTTTATATTTGACCACGGATAAGCATATACATTTGGATTATTCATAGATTTTTGCAGATATGAGATGAGGATATTTGTCATATGAACATCCATAGAGTTTATCCAGTTTGCATTTTCTATCTCTTTGAGGTGGTAGGGGTTATCTTTTATATATATGGGGGAGTCCATAAAATATATGGGAAGTTCAACCTTCTCTACAGCGATAAATTTAGAACTAGCTTGTGGATTAGTTGGGATAGCATAGGTATCACCCAAAGTATATAGCTGTTTGGAACCACATGCAGAGAAAAAGAGTACTATTATTAGTAGGCTTAAAACTGTTTTTTGCATTATTCATCTCCTATGACGAGTGCATTTGCTTTTCTATCTAGCATCTTGTTTGTTTTGTCAAATGATTTGGCTGCCTCTGATACAGCTTTGAGTGTGATTGATAGTTGGTCTGCAAATTGTGAATCTCCACTATAGTCATTTGAGAGTTTTTGTAGAGCAAACTCTAGCTCTTGTAGGCTTCTATTTAGATTTTCAGGTAGCTGTTTGAACTCTCTGTTTGAGGTGAAACTATTAAGATTATTAATAGTTTTGTTTAGATTATTGACTGTTTTATCCAAATTTTTAATAAAACTATTTATAGGCTTTCTGTTCTCCTCAACTAGACTATCTGCAGAGTTTAACAGATTTTCCAGAGGAAGATTTTGAAGTTTTGTTAACAAGCTTTTGACCTGTCCCACTATATCCTCTTCTATATCATTGGATATAGTTGGCAGTATCTCATACTCTCCACTCTTGACAATAACCCCTTTTTTTCGTTTGTCAAATACCAACTCTATAAACTGTGACCCAATAATAGGCATAGGTGTGGATAGTTTTGCTTTCAGACCTTCTTGGACAAGTCTTGGTAGTATCTTCTCTTTTTGGGTAGTGTTAAGCTCTTTAGTCGTAAACGCTTCGATATTTAGCAAGGCAGAGATGTCACTTTTTACTGTTTGGTTCTTCTCATCATAACTATCCTCTATTTGGGTTATATGTCCAACTTGAAAACCTTTGAATTCAACAGGAGAGCCTACTTTTATCTTGGTAGTTGGCTCATTGAAGCTTAGTTTATATACTCTCTCCTCTCCACCAACACCTAGCTGTTTTGCCCTCATATTGGTTAGACTCTTATATAGAGAAAAGATAGTTCCACTTTTTATACTACGATTTCTATCTAGTGAATTTTGTGGTGTATAGATAGAGATACCACCATGAAGTAGCTGTGAAAATGGGGCTAGAGAGATATCAAGA
>NZ_JAACKB010000238.1 GCF_010892395.1 Sulfurovum sp. bin170 | reverse complement strand
AGAAGTTTTATATATAATATTTAAAGAGAATCTGCTTTTAATATAGTAAAATATAATCTTTGATTAAAAAAGGTAATTTATGAATATAACAAACGAAGAGTTAGGAAACCGAATTACGCTGTATGCTGTCATATCAAGATTGATGATGAGTGAGGTAGATGATGAGTTTCTAAAGTCAATTGAGTCCAATGAGGCACTTTTGAATCTTTTTCCAAACTACAAAAATTGGGATAAACGAAAAGAGTTTAGTTCAAGCATCCTAAAAGAGAGATATTTGGATGTGGACTATACCAATCTTTTTCTGCTTCATCTTGTTCCTTATGAGAGTTTCTACACTAGAGATGACCAGATGATAGAGAGTGGGGGAGATAATCCTGTCATAGAGCTGTATAATGCTTTAGATTTTAGAGTGGAGCTTGACAAGGCTAGAGTCGTGAGTCCTGACCATATTGGGGTGGAGTTGGAGTTTATGTATATGCTCTGTTCTGCTATGGAAAAAGCTATTGAGGCAGATGATGAGGATGCTCTTGAAGAGCTGTTTTATGTCCAACGAGGTTTTCTACTCGACCATCTGCTTAATTGGGCTCCGATGTATCTTATCAATATGAAAAAAGAGTCACGAACACCTCTCTATCATGATGGGGCGGAGTTAGTGATGGAGTTTCTGTTGAGTGATTTTCAGTATCTTAGTGAGAAGCTAAATATTACTCTTCCTGGAACTTGTGGGTCAAAACATAAAAAATGAGAATAGAGTTTGGCGTAGCCTCTTGTGTTAGGGCTACTAGTAAGTTTTCTCAATGTACCAAATGTGTGGATATATGTCCTGTCTCAACTATAGAGATAGTAGATAATATCCCTGCTTTTACTCCATCAGCCTGCATTGATTGTGGTGGTTGTGTTGGGGTATGTCCTACGGAAGCTTTTTCACTGAAAGATTTCTCCTCTGTTAACTTCTTTTTTGAGTTTTTGGAGTCAAAAGAGAAGCTTTTAGCTTGTAAAACGGAGATTCCATGTTTGAGTATTCTCTCTGTTGAGCATCTTATCTCTTTGGCTTTGGCTTCGGATGAGAACTTAGTGATGAATGTAGATGGCTGTAGCTGTGGTGGAGAGAGTGATAGACTGACCAATCAGATAAAAGCCAATATTGAAGAGGCTAATTTTCTGTTAGAGAGTTTTTCTGATAAGAGGATTCTTACAGATGTGTTTGAGAGTAAAGCTACCCAAAAAGAGACTGTTTCCGATAGGCGTTCGCTCTTCTCTCTCAAGGGTGCTTTAAAAAACAAGCAGTCGTTTGATGAGGTAGTGGATGCTGATGAGCTTAAAGCTTTTGAGTTGGATAGTGAAGTTATATCTAAGATAAAGAACAAAAATATTCCAGACAAACGGAAGTTACTTTTTTCTGTGCTAAAACGAGTGGAGAGACCCAAGAGCTATGAGATTTTGGCAAGTGAAGATATATCGTTTACCTCTCAAAAATTTGTAGATGAGACCTGTACCAATTGTCAAATCTGTTATCGTATCTGTCCGACAGGGGCTTTGAGTTCTGATGCCAAGTTTTCGGTGATAAATTTTGACTCTATGATGTGTGTGAAGTGTCACCTCTGCCATGATGTCTGTGAGCCAAATTCGATTGGGATTCAAGCTGGGTTTGAGATAAAAGAGTTTTTTGAGCCGACGCAGAGAACTTTGGCTTCGTTTAATATTAAACGGTGTAATGAGTGTGGCAATCACTTTACCTATACAGGTGGTTTGGTGGAGTGTATACGATGTAAGTCTGAGGAGAGTGAGGCTATGGAGTTACATACAAATCCTAAATTTTTCTAAAAACAATTCCTCTACAAATAGTGAGTAGTATTTCACAAATTTAAAAAAGGGTAAACGATGAAACCAGAAGAGATTAGACCAGATACAGAGCTTTGTACCATTATTGGCTACAATGCACAGACAGGTGATAGACGAAAGTATTTTAATAAAATACTAAGAGAGTGTGGGACAAATGCTACTGCGATTGCCCTTAATATCAAAGCTGAACATTTTGCTGTGACCATGAAAAATCTTGCAAACTCTAAAGTCACAAGAATGATAATCGAGCCAGAGTTTCAAGCAGAGGCTGTGCAGTATTGTGATGAACTCAATGAGAGAGCCAAGGTGAGAGGTTTGGTTGGATTTGTAGAGGTGGTTGATGGTAAGATTATGGGGTACAATCTTGATGTTGCTATTGATGAACTTGTGGAAAATCCAGAATTTTTTGATGATAAAATGTCGTTGGCTATTAGGATGATGCTACTAGCAGAGAGATGGTATAAAGCTAAAGTTGATTTGGATAAAATACCTATAATCGTATAAAAATATGTAGGGGCAGACCGATGTGTCTGCCCTATAAAAAAGGAAAATAGTGAGAGATATAGATGAGTTAAGAGCCGAGTTTGAGGCACTAAAAAAAGGTGAAGAGTTCTGTAGCGATGGTAGTTGTGATAGTGAGGAGGAGATTGACCTCAAAGATTATCCCTCATATACAGAAGCACTCTATGCACAGATAATCGCACCAAGTGTTAGTGGAATCTATCTCTCACGATGGGATATCAAAGAGATTGCTGATGTGGCTGGTGACTCTATGGCTATTCATCCTCGAAAACGGATGTTTGAGCTACTGATGAAATATGCAGTGAGTCAAGAGCGAATGCAGTTGGTTTTGGATGCGATGGAGGAGAATATGCAGAGGAAGATAGATATATATGAGGAGTTTCAAGAGTCGTTTCCTCACTCCAAGGTTGTGTTTGAAAAGAAGATAGCCAAAGCGGAGAGAACGATTAGGTCATTTCCTCATATTATGAGTGAGTATTTTTAGGATATTTTATGAAAAAAATTATATATTTCATTATATTTATATTTATATTTTCAGGATGTTTAGCACGACCAGCAACCAAGGGAGTAGGTCTCTCTAGCAGTTCATACTCTACCAACAATATTGTAAAAATTGCCAAAAAACATTTTGGTAAACCCTACAGATATGGAGCCACTGGACCCAATAGTTTCGACTGTTCAGGTTTTGTCTATGCTGTTCATAAAACTGTAGGTGTTAATATTCCAAGAACCTCTTTGGCTCAATCCAAAATAGAGGGTAGAAAACTTTCAAAAAATCAGCTAAGAGAGGGTGATATGGTCTTTTTTGATACTTCTCTCAAAGGTCATGTCAACCACTCAGGTATCTATCTTGGAGCTGGTAAGTTTATCCATGCTAGTAGTGGAAGGGCTTACTCTGTGACTATTTCAGATATGAATGGTTGGTACAAAAATAAATTTAGATGGGGCAAACATATCAATGCAAATAAATGATATATTATTTAAAATAAAAACAGCACTCTCATTAGATAATGAGACGATAATCAAAGCTTATGCCTTAACAGAGTATGAGATGGGTAAAGAGAGGTTAGCAAATATCTTGAAACGCCGTCAAGATAAAGGATACGAAGAGGCTACTTATGAAGAGTTGGGTATTTTTTTGGATGGTTTTGTTATCTTAAAACGAGGTCCAAGTCCCAAGGCTAAAAGTGATGAGGCTGTAGCTTTGAGCAATAATCTAATGCTGAAAAAACTTCGTATAGCACTGGAGCTTAAAGAGCCTGAACTTGTGACTCTTTTTGCTCTAGCTGATGTGAATCTTACCAAGAGACAGGTAGGGTCTCTGTTTCGTTCAGAGGGACACAAGAATTTCAAGAGCTGTTCTGATGAACTCTTTATCGCTTTTTTGGAAGGATTGGATAAGGCAAAATCATTTCATTAAAAATAGTTCGGGTGTAAACACGCCGATTCCGAAAATGCAGATTGCATATAAGGAAACGACGGCTTTAGCCTCGCTAATTCATTGGCATGAGCTTTAGCCTTGCCGAAATAAGTACCAATCCACATCTAACTTCATATTCTAATTTGGACTTCTTACGAGTAAATCTTCAACTCATTATACAGGCTATCCCTCTCCACAGGAGTAAATCCAGAATTTTTAATCATCTCCACAAACTCATCTAGCTTCATTCCATGAGAGCTTTTTGCTCCTGCGGCTGACTGGATAGACTCTTTCTCTATTGTCCCATCAAGGTCATCTGCTCCAAACTCTTGGGCTATAAGAGCTAGATTTATAGACGCTGTTGCCCAATAGGCTTTGAGATGTGGGATATTGTCTAGTATAATTCTACTAATCGCATAGGTTTTTAGTATCTCTTGACCTGTCGGGTAGTTGCAGTTTTTGAGATAATTGTTCTCTTTTTGGTAAACCAGTGGGATAAAAGCGTTAAATCCACCTGTTCTATCTTGTAAATCACGCAGTCTTATCATATGGTCAATCCTATTTGCTCTGCTCTCAATATGACCAAACAACATTGTTGCATTGCTCTGTTTACCTTTGCCGTGCCACATCTCATGAATATCTAGCCATTGTTGTGAGCTTACCTTTCCTCTGCATAGATACTCTCTTACTTTTTCATCAAAAATCTCTGCTCCACCACCTGGCATCGAGTCAACACCACTCTCTATCATTTGCTCTATTACCTCTTCATAGGATAGACCATACTCGCGACTTAGAAAATCTATCTCGGCTGCGGTCATCGCTTTGATATGAAGAGAGGGGAACTTCTCTTTTATCTTTCTAAATGCTCCCATATACCACTCCACACCATCATTGGGATTATGTGCAGAGACGATGTGCATCTCTTTTGCACCCATACTGTAGGAGTTTTCAGCTATTGCCAAAATCTCTTCATGACTCATGGTGTATTGATTTGGATTTTTTCTTGTTGCAGAGTAGGCACAAAATTTACATATATCAGCACATACATTAGTTGGATTGATATGACGGTTGATATTGAAGTAGCTTTTTTTTCCAAACTTCTCTTGTCTAATCTCATCTGCTAACTCACCAAGAGTAAAAAGGTCAAGGTCATAAAGAGCCTCTCCCTCCTTTTGTGTTAGTCTCTCTCTGTTTTTTACTTTTTTGATTAAATCCATATATAGTCCATAATTATTTTTTGGTATTATAACAACAATAGTTTAGGGGTACTAAAATAAGTGTCGTTTTTTAGTAGACTTCTTGCAAAACTGATTTGGAATCGGAGACTTCAGTCCCGAATATGACGAGGCTAAAGCCATCGGTTCCTAATTTTGCAAGATGTCTAGTATATTTTTCTAATTCCAAGTCCATAACTTTCAGTAATCACAATCTCACTCTCATTAAACAGCACTCCACCTTCAACAGGATTGGTAGCCAAAAGACTAGCCCCATCCAAATCCAACATGGTGATAATATTAGACCTAGCCGAAGCCACATGAACAGCACCTCCCACAGAGATAGGTCCCTCTAACATACAGCCAATCATGCATTTTACATCATAGAGTTCAGCTATGTCAGCAATTTTCAGAGCATGAGAGATACCACCACACTTAGCTAGTTTGATATTGATTAAATCACAAGCATCCATCTCTAGGAGTTCTATAGCCTGTTTGGCAGAGAAGACAGACTCATCAGCCAAAAGTGGGGTTATGGTTCTCTCTTTTATATACTTCATCCCTCTAAAATCATTGGCTTTTACGGGTTGCTCTATCAGTTCAGTTACTATCCCTTGGTTCTCTAATTTTTGAAGTAATCTTACAGACTCTTTTGGCGACCAAGCTTGATTGGCATCTATTCGCAAAGTTGTATCTGGAAATGACTCTGCAATGGTTCTGATTCTATCGTAATCTTTGGCTATAGACTCACCCACTTTTATTTTTAAGATACCGTAACCAAGCTCTATCGCATTTTGACAATCCTCTATCATAGTATCTATATCGTTTAGGCTAATAGTAATATCAGTTTCAAATTTAGTTTGACTGCCACCTAAAAGTCTGTATAGAGGAAGTTTCAAGGATTGAGCTAGTAGGTCATACAGTGCCATCTCTAGGGCTGATTTGATAGTTGTGTTATGTATCATACTATGCTCTATTGTGCGAAGTAGTGCATTGAAATCTTCAACTTCTCTACCGATAAGCATAGGTTTAATATGCTCTATTGCCCCTCTCATACTCTTTAAAGTCTCACCTGTAATAACGGCTGTGGATGCTCCCTCTCCATAACCTATTAGTCCCTTATCGGCATGGATAGTGACAACCAAATCTTCTAGGTGTGTTACTGTTCTTAGAGCTGTTTTAAATGGTGTTTTCAGTGGGGCTTTTACTATTTGAGTCTCTATTTTTTTTATTTTCATTTTTTACCTTTGGGTGAGTTTAAATCATCTCTCCACTTAGGATGATGAAAATGCAACCGATGGTCGCAAGAGCTAGAAACCACAGAACTATCAAATGTAATAGTCCCAATAGTTTGCCAATCTCTCTCTCCATCTATATTTCTACTAGCCACTGAAATATCAAAAATCAGTTTCTTATTTTCGCCTATAAGCAGTTCATCCCGAAAATCTTCAGCATCAACAGTTTGTCTTTTTTGGGCTTCTATTTTCATCCATCTAGGGGTAATAATATTGGTTTTATCTCTCTCGCCTAGTTCTGAAATCTCGTAAACTTGTCGTATTCCTGAGTTTTTATCTGCAGTGGAAAAAGCTTTTGTTACTTTTAATCCATAAAGCAGATTTTTCAGAACCTCACTAGTGGTAGTAACTGTCGGTTCATTGGTCAATGCTACATCGGTATAGTGTTCTGCATCTGTTCCCCCCAAATCATCTATAACAAAAAAGTTTGCCGTATGCTCTTCATTGATTTGTAGAGGATTCATAGTAGGAAAAAGTTTACCAGCAAGTCCAAATGCCCGTATCTCTCCACGACAAGTTTTTGACATGGCTGACGATGCTCGTGCGATAATCAACGCCTTGCTAGAGTTTTTGAAATATCCACTGTATGGGTTTTCACTATAAATTTCCCAAATACCCTTCAGACAGATACCGTTTGGGTGGACTAATTTATCAAATGGTTCTAAGATGTCTGCTCTCTCTTCTAGCGTCCTTTTGGCATCTTCCAAGATGATATTTCTACTCCATGTAGAAAGTTTTCCAAATGATATTTCATTTTGGGGTAAGATAGTTAAAGGGTCTGAAATCAGTTGATTCCAAACCTCTTGAAAGCTATTTTTGTCTATTTTCATATCGGTTGTGTATCCATTCAAACTAAGTATTATGAGTAAGGTTATTATTCGTTGCATGTTTGTTCCTCTTTAATGTGATAATAGATTTCTTTCAAAACTAGGAACCGATGGCTTTAGCCTCGTTATTTTCGGGACTAAAGTCTCCGATTCCAAATGAGTTTTGAAAGAAGTCTAATATTAGTTATGACGCAATAATCATCAAAATCTTAGAGACCCCAAGTCCCATAAAAGTACCGATGATATACCCCATCATAGCCATCAAAACCCCTATAGGAATCAGAGCTTTATGATAAGCCCCTGCCAAGATAGGAGCAGAAGCAATACCTCCGATATTTGCTAGTGATGCAACACCAAGGGTAAATAGGTCGAGCTTGAATAGTTTTGCAAATATTACCATAATAGTTCCATGAATAGCAATAATCATAAATCCTGCCACAATATAGAGTGGAGCCTCTGTGAGTTCAGCAAAGTTAGCACGAGAAGCGATGAGGGCTACGATAAGGTAGAGCATAATATTTGCTAGAGGTGAGGCGGAGGAGTGACGGCTTAGTGGGGTCATTCCAAATGTTACACCTGTAATGGTAGCAAAGATAACAATCCAAGTGGTTTGGGTCAAAAAGCTTGTTGTTGGCATATAGGAGGCTAGGGTTTGAGAGATAACTGATACCATAAGAGCTAGACCCAAGAGCATAAATAGAGATGGAAAATCTGTTGGCTCTTTTTTCTCACTATTATCAAGATTAGAGGTAAGCGTATCTAGCAGACTACCATCTGCTTTTGTCCATGAGTTAAACCTTGAAGCAAATGGCACAAGAGCCAAAAGAATCATTACCCATATAGCATAATCAATAGAGTCAATGAGCAAAACATAGCCCATTTTACTATCAGGAAGCTCCAATGCACTCTGAATCGCTACCATATTGCCAGTTCCACCCATCCAAGAGCCACTCAATGCTCCAAATGCTCTCCATGACCCCTCTTCAAATAGGTTGTGGAAGAGTGCGAACATTATTATAAAGCCTAGTGAGATACTAAAGGATGCCAAGAAAAAAGCGAGGAGTATTTTTTTGCCAAGTTTGAGTATCTTGCGAACATCTGCTTGGAGTAGCATTAAAAAAATCATGGCAGGTAGCAGATTTAATTTGAAGGCTTTGTAAGCACTATTTATCTCATCTGTTTTTGTCCACAGTTCTAGTGATGATAGGGTCATAACGGTGAAGTAGAGTATGACTATGGCAGGGAGGTACTCAAATAGTTTTGCTTTTGTTTTATACTCCATATAGACTAAAGTTGAGGCTATAAAGAGGAGGATGGTTAGGTAGGGGAATGCTGTCTGTATCATTTTGTTGAAATCCTTAAAAAATGTAATTTTATCATATTTTTATAGATAACTTACCTAAATTTAGCGTAAAACCCCTAGCTTCAGCTATGGGGATATAAGCGTACTTTAATTATCATAACCTCTCCCAAACCCTCAAAGCCTGAACATGCTCTCTCACATCATGACAGCGAACAATAGAGGCTCCACTCTCCACAGCCTTTAGATGAATCGCCAACGACCCTGCCAATCTCTCCTCTGTAGGTGTAGATATTATCCTATCTATCATCGATTTTCTACTAGCACCGATAAGAATTTCACAACCAAACTTCTTGAAATGTCTCATATTTTTTATAAGTGTCAAATTATGCTCCAGACTCTTGCCAAATCCTATCCCTACATCCAAGATAATATCTTCACGGCTCAATCCCAAAGCTTCACACTTCTCTACTCTCTCTTCAAAAAACTCCGATACCTCTACCATCACATCAGCATACTCTGGACTATTTTGCATGGTTTGTGGTGTTCCTTGCATATGCATAATGCAAAGTTTTGCTCTATACTTGACAGCCAATTTAATGATACTCTCATCACTTGCACCTGTAATATCATTAACCAAATTAAATCCACTCTCTAAAGCATACTCCACAACTTTAGGTGTATAGGAGTCGATACTAAAAGATACCTCATCATAAAGCTTCTCAGCTCGGATAATATCACAGATAGGTTTTATTCTATTCAACTCTTCATCAACACCAACCACATTGGCATTGGGTCGACTAGATACTGCTCCTATATCTATAATGGTAGCTCCATCGGTTATCATCTGCTTTATCTTCTCTATAGCATCACTCTCTTTAAATCTACTACCTGAAAAAAAACTGTCATCATTGGCATTAATCACACCCATTACCTGTACTGGGTACTCTTTGGTTTTTAAAAATAGTTGCAACTCTTTAGCCACATTTTTCAGCCCAAAAGGTTGAGCCAACTCTTTTTTAGAGAGTATCTCCATATGTTTTCTAGTTCCAATAAGCAGACAATCATAAGACTCTTTAGCACAAGTAATCACCCCTGATGGTACTGCCAACTCTGCCCCTACACTTAGAGCATCTTGTTTCAATATATTGGCGGCAGGTGTTCTCAAATTTTTTATATAAAAATAAAAAAGTTCCATCTTTTTAGCCATAATAGAGACCCCTCCACCTTGGACATTCATATCTTTGAGAAACTGCTTTTTGTTTTTTATATTACCTATTTGATATATTTTCATACTTAAGTACCTAGCCAATATTATATTCACTCGGAATCGGCGACTTTAGTCCCGAACAAGACGAGGCTGAAGCCATCGTTTCCAATATTTTTGAAATTAATT
>NZ_JAACKB010000237.1 GCF_010892395.1 Sulfurovum sp. bin170 | reverse complement strand
TTCCAGTTTTGGTAAATATAAAAAACTCTACGCCAAGGGTGATTTGATATTTACCAAAACTGGAATCAGAGGGCCTGTTGTTTTGGATTTTTCTCGTGAGATTACTCCACTACTCTCCAAGTTTGATGAGGTTCCTCTACTTATGAACCTCACAAAAGGGATGAATGAGGAGCAGATACGAACTCTTTTAAAAAATCTCTTAGCTAAAAATCCAAATCATACAACACTCTCTTTGGTTAAAACGCTTCTGCCTGAATCTATAGCAGTGGAACTCTGCAGACTCTCGAATGCCTCCCCTACTCTAACACTAGCAAAACTATCAGGTGTTGCTAGAGACAGACTTATCAAACTTCTAGCATGGACACCACTAACAATTACAGGTCACGATGGATTCAAAATGGCTATGATAACTCGTGGAGGTGTATCACTAAAAGAGATAGACCCAAAGACGATGCAGAGCAGAAAGATAAAAGGTCTCTACTTCTGTGGAGAAGTTATGAATCTTGATGGACCTTGTGGAGGCTATAATCTCCAGTGGGCTTTTTCTAGTGGTTATTTGGCAGGTTCACAAAAGGCTTAGGAACCGACGGCTTTAGTCCAATACCAATGAATTAAGCTTTTTTTGAACCAAATAGTTCGGGTGTAAACACGCCGATTCCGAAAATGCACATTGCATATAAGGAACCGATGGCTTTAGTCTCGCCCACTATTTTACGCGACTAAAGTCTGCGTTTCCTATTAAAATAAAAACTAAAAGAGGTAAACAAATGAATAATCCCTACGGCATCAACATCTGGTCAGACAACAATTTTGTCATAAAAGATAGCACCATAAACATCAACCATCAAAACCAACCATCACTACTAGAGATAACCCAAGATATACGAAACAGAGGCTACAGAGGACCACTACTTCTAAGATTCCCACACCTCATCAAAAAGCAAATCTCTACACTATACTCCGAATTCAACAGAGCAATAGAGGAGTTCAACTACCAAGGCAATTTTCAAGCTGTCTTTCCACTAAAGGTCAACCAGTTCCCCAACTTCATCAACGCACTAATGGAAGTCTCCAAAGAGTACAACTACGGACTAGAGGCAGGAAGTAAAGCAGAGCTAATTATTGCCATGAGCCACACCCCCATAGGCTCACCCATCACGGTCAATGGATTCAAAGATAGAGAGATGATTTCCCTCTGTTTTATAGCATCCAATATGGGTCATAATATCACCATTACTATCGAAGGAATAGGTGAACTAGAGACTATTATAGAGGTCAACAGAGAGTTCAACAGTCCAACAGTGCCAAAGATAGGCATCAGAGTTCGTCTACACAGTTCAGGAGTTGGTATATGGGCAAAAAGTGGTGGATATAGCTCAAAATTTGGTCTCACCGCTACTGAACTACTCGAAGCTTATGAGCTACTCAAAAAGCATAAACTACTAGAGCATTTTTGGATGATTCATTTTCATATCGGCTCACAGATGGGTGACATTGCACCACTCAAAAAAGCACTACGAGAGGCAGGAAATATCTATGCTGACCTAAAAAACAGAGGAGCAGAAGCACTAAATGCCCTAAATATAGGTGGTGGACTAGCCGTTGAGTATAGCCAACATCAACATGCAACAGAGATGAACTACTCACTAAAAGAGTTCTCCAATGATGTAATCTTCCTGATGAAAGAGATTTCCAAAAGCAAAGGGATAGAAGAGCCTGACATATTTACAGAGTCTGGCAGATTTATAGCCTCCTCTCATGCAGTGTTAATCGCCCCTGTATTGGAACTTTTTTCACAAGAGTATCATGAAAAATCACTACGATTAAAAGAGAAAAATCCACCATTAATCCAAGAACTCTACGACCTATGGAAAGCACTAAATAGAACAAATGCCAGAGAGTACCTACACGATAGCCTAGACCATATGGAGAGTCTATTGACCCTGTTTGACTTGGGATATATCGACCTAGAAGACCGTTCAAACACAGAGATACTGGTTAATTTAATCGTCAAAAAATCTATAGTTCTACTAAATGACGGCACAGATGAGCTAAAAAAACTACAAGATAGAATCCAAGAGAGATACCTTGTAAACTTCTCTGCATTTCAATCTTTACCAGACTTTTGGGGTTTAAAACAGCACTTTCCTGTTCTGCCAATAGACAAACTAGATATAAAACCAACCAACCCTGCTACGATTTGGGATATTACCTGCGATAGTGACGGAGAGATTGAGTTCAAGCGAGACCTGCCACTCTATCTGCACGATATTGATGTGACCAAAGAGGAGTACTTCTTGGCATTTTTTCTCACAGGTGCATACCAAGAGGTATTGGGGATGAAGCATAATCTTTTTACTCATCCTACCGAGGCTACTATAATATTTGATGAAAATGGAGACTACACTATCTCTAATATAATTGAGTCTCAAAATATTATGGATGTTTTGGATGATATAGATTATGATACCAACTGGATAGACAGACAGTTAAAGAGACAACTTGATGAGTCGACGGTTATTAATCAGATGCAAAGAGATGAGCTGTTGGGTAAGCTCTATCTCTATTTGAGTGAGAATAGTTATCTGAAGACTGTACAGGTGAATAACAGTATCACTCCTCCTGCCCCCCACGCAAAATATCCAACACATTAGTAGCATAAGACCCCTTTGGCAGATAGAAGCTCAACTCATATTGAGCCTTCTCCTGTACATAGGTGCTTTTGATATTTTCAACAGCTATCCAAGCATATCTCCTAGCCCCATTTTCACCTATCTCCTCATCATAGTTCTGCTCTATCTCTCTAGCTATACCAGTAGCCCTACTCACTCTTTTACCTGCCAAAAGACCTGTAGGTGCTATATCTTTCTCTACAAATCGTTTAGACTCCTCTGCCAAAGATTCCAACTCAAAAACTCGCCCAAAGGGGTAGTGCATCATCAAGTCACCATCCAAAAGTTTAAAGAAATGTTTCTGCTCTTTTGTCCCTTTTAGACTTCCCTCTGCTAGGTCAAATATCTTCTCTGCATCCTCTTCTGAAAACTCATGAAGCAGGAGTGACAGCTCAATCCGTTTGGAGAGCCAATAGTTAAAGAGATAAGATTGATAAGCATTTAGTAGGAAAGTTCTTGTCTTTCTATTTCGCATCTTTAGCTTCCCCTCAACCAAAGCTTTGCCCTCTTCCCAGTTATTTCCATCATTTCCAAAGCGTTGATTTCCAAAATAGTTTGGTACGCCATTAATTTTTATCCACTTCAATACAGAGTCAAGCTTATCTTTTTGGACTCCAAGCACTTTTTTGAAACGAATTTTGAAATGGTTCCCCTTTAGATGCCCTACTCTTATCTTATTGTTGTGTCTCTGCGTACTCAAGATTTTAATCTTCTCATGATTAAAATCTTTTAATCTCTCTTCATTATCTTTTGCAAGTAGAGAGATATACTGCATGGTCATTGCATTCTTATCTTTGAGACCTGCATAGCCAATATCTCTCTGTTTGATGTCAAGATAACGGGCGATTGCCCCTATCATCTCCCATGTGGTCATATCTTTTTTGCGAATATGCAAGACTAGATGTTCACCCTCTCCTGTAAAATCATAAAGTGGAATCTCGTCAACTATAAAGTCTCTTGGGCTTGGGTTAAATACAAATTTATTTTTTATATTTAGGGGATACAGTAGATTCATCTCTTCTCTTTTCTGTTAAAAATTGTCGTATTATAGCGTGTTTAAAAATGATGTCCAACACACTCAAACCGTTTACCGTTATTAACCACTTTGGCAAAAATAGTTAGAGCTATATCAAGCTCATCTGCAATCTCTAAAATTTTATCTAAGTTATCAGACTCAAATCCAACCAACATCTCATACTCTTCACCACTAGAACCAATCTCATCACTTATCTCTATAATTGGCTCAAACCCTATATCATTAAATTTCTTGGAATCGGAGACTTTAGTCCCGAACAAGGCGAGGCTAAAGCCATCGTTTCCTAGTTTTACAAAATCTCTGTTATAGTCCAAAAGCTTATTGGTATCACAAAATAGCCCATCTGATATATCCATTCCCACAGATAAATATGCCCGTGCTTTTTCTATAAATTTTTGGCGTAAAACAGGTTCTATAAACCTAGAATTATCAGATATTTTCTCACCATTAAACAGCCTATTCAAATCCCTTTTGCTCTCCCCCAAATGACCAGTATACGCCAATAATTGCCCCTCCTTTAGACCTTTTCTAGTCAAAGGGTTTTTACTTTCAGAAATAATAGTAATAGAGAAATCAAGCCTCTCTCCTGCAATCGTATCACCACCAATAATCTCACATCCAAACTGATTAGCAG
>NZ_JAACKB010000236.1 GCF_010892395.1 Sulfurovum sp. bin170 | reverse complement strand
AGCTTTTGCTTTTCCTCGATAAGTTATCAAAATATCTTCGCCTTTACTTAACATATCAAAAAGCATAGAGATATTAAATCTTAAATCTTTTGCTGTCACTGTCATGACTATCCTTTATAGTTTATATTTAAAGTATATACTGTATTGTCTTGATTTGTACTTATCTCTAATAATTTAACTGTTGAGTATAAATACCATCAAGTAAAGCAGGATAAAGCTTTACCTCTTTATCAATACCTTTAGACAATTTATCTCTTGCCATTTCTAACTCATACTTGTTTTGAAGATTCATCCAAAACTCCGCACTATTTCCAAAAAAATTAGACAAGCGTAAAGCCGTATCTGCTGTAATAGCTCTTTTTCTGTTGACAATCTCATTGATTCTGCGAGGGCTCACATTTAGTGATTTAGCTAAAGCATTTTGGCTAATTTTAAATGGTTGCATAAACTCTTCTAAAAGTATCTCTCCTGCATGTATTGGTTCTATTTTATTCATTTTTTTCTCCTAGTGATAATCGACTATTTCAACATCCAAAGCAAAACCATCTTGCCATATAAAGCAGATTCTAAATTGTTTGTTAACTCTAATGCTATATTGCCCTTCTCTATCTCCTGATAATTTTTCTAATCTATTCGCAGGAGGAACTCTAAGGTCTTCGACATCTATTGCTGAATCTATCATCAAAAGTTTTCTATAAGCCACTCTTTGAATCTCATGAGGTAATTTTTTTGAAAACTGTCGCTCATAAACTTTACGGGTCTCTTTACATCTAAATGTTTTAATCATTTTTTATTATAGCACTTATGTCGTTATATGTAAAGTTTTTCTACTAATTAGAGCATAATATTTTACTCATCCACCTCAATAGCAAAATTAATCCTCGTAAATATATAGATTTATTTACTTGTCACACCTCCTTTAGGTGTGATACATAAAAAATAACAATTAAAAGGAACCAAACTACTCTCATATCTTTTTTCTCATTACATCTTTCAAGTGATAAAATCATATTTCTTTAACAAAAATTCCTTTTTCTCTCTTCTACTCAAATTTTTTGTATCAGAAAAGTTCTTCATATTTTTCTCTTTAAACTCATCTAGTGAACAGATATATTTTGCAGGTATTCCAGCGTAGATACTATTGGATTTCACCTCTTTTTGTACGACGCTTCCTGCACCTATTATTACATTGTCACCTATTGTGGTATTTGCTAATATGGTGACCCCACTACCAATTTGAACATTGTTCCCAATAATAATGGGGGCAATAAAATCTGCATTGCTAAGCTCTGGATAGATATTTCGTAGAGGTCCTAATCCTGTATGCGTAATAAAACTTACATGGGCTGCTGTTCTTACATTATCGCCCATTTTAATGAGATAGGGTTCGCTTCCAAAATCTATCGTGTGAAAGTTACAATTTTTACCAAATTGAACACCTCTTATTTTAGCTACCATACTTTTAGGTAATATTCTAAAGTAAAGGGTTCTCGATACACTTATTATTCCATTTATCAACTTATATCCTTTTTTTTATCTTATTTAAAAATTTATCTTTTATCAGTACCTGATTCTCTTGACGCAGTAGAAACAGATAAACAGCACCCATTAAAACCAAACTCTCCAATCCACCTAGTAGAATGAGTGTCCACCAAGAGTCAAATATCTGTTGAGTACCAATGGTGTAGCTTACTCCTAAAATTATCATAATATAGATAGATAGTTTTAGAGAAAAAGTTGGTTTTTTTTCATTTTTCATAATCTTGTTGACCATGATTGGGAATATAAATAGGATGGGTAAACGCCCTAGAAAAATACCTATAAATATGGTTGTAATTGATGGGTGAATATAGTGGTATCCTACAATAGCAAAGAGTGAACTCAATATAATAGAACTCATACCCAATAGAACTTTATTTTTAATGGTCAAACTCACATCAATCAGAAATGCTTCATTGCGAATTAGTAGCAGTTGAATCAGAATAAACACAATTAGAAGATTTGCAGATGAACCCAAAAATAGCTCTTCTCCTACCCATAGGGTTATAAAACTCTGATTTAACAGTAGTATAATAGCTCCTATAAATATGGAAAAAGCCAAAACAGCCTCTCGTAAGTTCCCAATCACTCTTTGACATGCATCATACTCTCCGCCTCCGTACATCCGACCAATACCAGGGTTAAATGATGAGGTGACAATGGCTGTAATTGAGATACCTGTAACGACTAGATAGGCTGTAAAGATGTAAGATGAGACCAAAGAGGGACCAATTAGAATGCTTAAAAATATCACCTCACTTGCCATTAAAAATCGTGCAACAAAAGACCATGCTAGTTTCCATGAAGAGAATTTGAAAAATGATTTCAATTCAGCTTTTGTCGGCTTCATCGTGGCAAACCATGAGACCTCTTTTTTTGCCACAATAAAATAGGTGACTCCTCTTAGCAGTGTAATGAGTACCACGCTTATGGCTAACTCCTCCAATCCAAACTCTAAAAACACAACCATATAGGTGACAATAAAGGTGATAATAAGCCAAGATATTCGAATATAGTTTACCAGATAACCTCGGTTTGTACCTACCAAAACAGCTTCTGAGATATTTAGAAGAGGGGTAATAATAAGATTGAGTCCTAAAAGCAGAATAATCGTTAAGACAAGACCTTGGTCGCTCTCTTGAATATTAGAGATAAGTGTAGGAGACAGATAAGCAATCGTTACGATTATGGTTATTAATATTGGTAAAAAGATCGCCCATACAATAATTGCAGAGCCAACAAATCGCTTTTTCTGCTCTTCATCTTCACTGCTTTCATCTTTTGCAATTGTCCATTTAAGGGCTTGAACCCCCTTTCCATCAGCGATAGAGGCAAAACCCAAATATTTGTCAATTGATTTCCAAATACCAAAAAAATAAGCCCCAAAGTAGCCTACTAAAATGGGGTTTAAGATAAATGCGGTAATGGTATTAATAAAAAAAAGAACTAGACCTGTCTTAGCATTAAGCCCCCCTCTTTTTATAATGGCTTTTTGACTACTATTGGTGCATGATGCCATTAACCATCTCCTCCACTCTATTTGGACCGTTTTTATGACTATCTATACGATGAACTCTCACCCCTTGTGAGTGACATAGTGCTAAAATTTTATCAAATGCCTCGATATATTTTTCTAAAAACTCTCTCTGTAGAGACTCATCCATATTTTTTACTCTATGTTTCTGTTCTCTACTGTTGATTCTATCGCATAAAACAGCTACGGGTGCTTCCAGATAGATAACCTCATCGTAGTAGTAGAGTACCTCAGCTAGTTTTGCTAAAAAAATCTTCTCTAACTCTGGTAACTCTATCATTAGCAGTATTGTGTAGAAGATTGAACCTTGGTCTAAAATAAGCTGTTGGTCACCTCTATACTCTCCACTTTTCAAATCATGTAAAAAAATATCTATCTTTATAATCGATCTTAAGAGGGTATATTTAATCTTTTTAGCCTTCATATATACTTTTAGATATTTATAACTATTTTTCAGAAGGTAGGCTCCTTTTTTCTCATTTTGGAGTGTAACTTTTGCCTGAGGATAGATTTTCTGTAGAGATTTTCTAGATGTTGATTTACCTGTTCCTGCTAAACCTATAAGTTCTGATATTTTTGCTTTATCATTAATTGATGACCAGACACTTTTGAGTATCTGCTCCTCTACATATCTGAAACTATTCTCTGTATCTACAACAATTGTATTAGCTCTATTTGAGAAGTCATGTTTCCAAATTGAGCCAGAACGAATCAGTAACTTATCTGGGTCATCTTCTGGACGACGCTTTAGTGCGATTTGAGGATTTAATTTTAGGACAATCAATCTATCTATACCTTGGATACTACGGTGAAGTCTCTCCTCTATTTTTGCCAGAAACTTCTGTTTTCCTCCTAATGATATGGCTACTCTTGGTCCATCCATCTCTGTTACTCCCTCAAGAGGAATTCGGTCAAGAATAACTATTCCCCCTTGGGATTTCACCTTTTGAGCTCTGATAAAAGCCTGTTTTCTCTCAACAGCTAATCCAACTAAACTTAAAGCATTTCCAAAATTGGATAGACCTAGTTTTATAAATAGTTTTCCTATATTATTTATCTGCCGACCAATAAAATACTGTTTTGGTTCTCCTGCTCGATTGGGTCGTCCTATATGTATGGTCTCAACAAAGTAGTGGCGACCAAGCGTTGATGCCAACTTCTCAATATTGGAGCTTTTTCCTGCACCATCACCCCCAACAAAAGCAAAGATTCGTCCACCATTGGCAGGTATTTTCTTAGATTTTACCCTCTTTTTTGAAACTTTTCCAAAACGCACAAGGTTAATACGATAGAGTGATTTGAAGAATGAGACAAAAGCAGAGTGATAAGAGTATGGTTTTAGCACTTTTTTCATCTCTCTACTCTTTGTAAAGTAGTCTATTAGAGAGCTATTTTCTTTTATAACCTGCTCTGCTTCATAAAAAAGGCTTCTATCTACAAATGAGAATATACTATCTAATGACTCTGATATTTTCTCTCTACTACTTCGTTCTCGCAGATCCAAATACTCTCTATACGCAGAGCCTTGGATGATACCTTTTTTGCTTTTTTGTCTCCTGTAGAGAGACCACTGTCCAGTAGGGAGAAGCATAAGAAATGGAGTTAAGCCATTTTTTAGTATCAGACGAATAATCAATAGAATATACTCATTTTCGACACTTGGAATATAGACAGACTTCTTGTAATGCTCTTTGGATGCCATATAGTTCTCGATAATAGGAAGGTTGACACTCTTATCAAAGTCATAACCCACCTCTAGCAGAAAATGTAGATGAATATGTATCATCTTTTGAGCCTCTATATCCACTCCAAAGTAGTGAAAAATCTCATTTTGCCAAGAGTCTTTTTCTGAATAAGCACGAAGAATATTCAGCTCTTTAAAGAGTTGATAAACCTCATACTTTTTTTTGGGGTCAACAAGAATATCTAAATCATCTTCACCTATAAGTGCTTTTTCTATATTTGTATTGCTTTTCCAATGTAGATAATCTATATCTCGATTATCAAGCTCTTGAAGAAAATTTTTAATAAAATTTGACATCTTTTACCTTACTGTTTTTAAATTATTGATTGATATATTTTTTCATATTTTTGCATCATACTCTCCAAAGAGAACTCTGCACAATCATATGTTAAGTTTCGTTTCTGCTCTAAAGCACTCTCTATACCCTCGCTGATACTATTCTCATCTAAAGGGTCAACAAAAGTGACATTTAGTAGTTTGGACTCTAAGTTATAAGCTTTGAGAGGATAAGTAAACTGCTCAATATCACTGACCAGCACTTTTGTTTTCATTGAGATGGCTTCCAAAAATGCGATATTGAGACCCTCTGAGACAGATGGCATGAGAAATAGCTCACAATGCTCCAAGAAGTTATAGACCTCATCTCGTTCTATTAGACCCAAGAAGATGACATTTTTTTCTAATTTTAGCGATTTCACATGAGACTCTATCTTCTCTTGTAGCTCTCCATTACCTGCTAAAACCAGTTTTAGTTTAGGGTTTTTTTCTATAAGTGGTTTTATTGCTGTTATTAGTCTAATGTGATTTTTCTCTGTTACAAAACGAGCTGGATGAAAACAGATAGTGTCTGTTTTTTCTATATTGAACTTCTCATAAATATCTGTTTTTTTATATCTATAGTTGGTCTCAACACCATTTAAAATGACCTCATATTTACCCTCAATACTCTGTTTATATGAAGTTGGTAATGTATCATAGAGTATCTGATTGACAAAAACAACTCTGTCTGAAAATCTAAAAATAAATTTTAATAATCGAGCATTGTTTTTTGATAGAAATAGATATGAACCATGAACGGTAAAGAGGGTTTTTAGCCTGAGTATAGAGTTTATCAAGAGATATAGTGCCATTGCTTTAATGTGATGTCCATGCACTATTTTGACCTCTTTTTTGATAGACCATAATCTCATAAGAGCTGATTTTATACTTAAAAGCTCTATGCTATTATCTTTGAAGTGTTGATTGAAATAGGTAGACCATCTCCACGGTATAGAGGTTTTACTTATACCATTTACTAGATATAATATTTTCATTCTTCTCTCTTTAGACTTCTTGTAAAACTAGGAACCGATGGCTTCAGCCTCGTAATATTCGGGACTAAAGTCTCCGATTCCAAGAGGTTTTGCGAGATGTCTTTTGTAAATATATTTTTGTAAATTTCTACAATACTTTTTACATTATAACGCCCAATTGTCTCTATAATCTTCTCTTCATCATGACGCATATTCGCATACTGTTCAATAGCTCTTGCAAATGCTTCGCTATTGTTATCTTCTACCAAAACACCATTTACCTTGTCTATAATAATCTCCTCATTGACTCCTGGACAAGCGTTTGCAACTACAAATTTACCACAGGTATTTGCTTCCAAGAGAACATTTGGGAACCCCTCATATCGTGAACTTAGAACCACCAAATCAGCCTCTTTTATATAGGGATAGGGATTTTTTTGTAGACCTTGCAGTGTTACTTTTTTTTCAATTCCAAGCTCATCTATCCTCCTCTCAAGCATCTCTCTTTCAGGTCCCTCTCCAATAATATGCAGATGATACCTATCATCAAGCAGTGCAAAAACATCAAGTAGTTTTTCAAAAGCTTTCTGTTGTCGTAACATACCTGTTGCTACAATATTTATCTTATCTGGAGGAAGCAATCTTTTATCACCTCTCTGTTTTAGTTGCTCATTGATAGATTGTGCATCCAGAGGATTGTTGACTACCGTGATTTTTTCTGCATCTACGCCATAGGTAGAGATAATATCACTTTTCATATATTGAGATTGTGCAACGACTCTATCAAATCTCGTGATGACTCGTCTATAGATATAGTCCATTTTTTTAGATTTTTTTAGATATTTTGCACGAACACTTGGTATATTTACCTCTCTGGTTATAAATTTTGTATTTTTTAGACGAAGTTTTAACATAGGAATCCACATCGCAATGGTTAAGTTGACATGGGTAATACCTGTAAACACTACGCTGGGTCTCTCTTTTAGTAGTAGATAGAGTAGTTTGTGTGTTCCAAGTAGTACCCTAGAGCTGTTGAGGTTATGAATGGTAACACTCTTTTTAACCTTGGGAAGAAGTGAGCCTCTGTTGTTGAACACAACTAGATGAGTCTCAAACTTATCCTCTTCTAAATTATTCACAAGATTTAGGATGACACGCGTCGCACCACCCATACTCATCTCATGAATAATAAAGATAATCTTCTCCCTATTTTCGTTTTTGAACATTTTTATCCTTTAAATCTGTTTTTTCAATCTCTTTTTCTGCTACAAAATAGATATATAGCACTAAAAAGAGTAGAGGTTTTGTGTAGTATGTGACCGTACCCATATCCATAAGCAGAACTATAAGTATCATAACAAAAAAGTATTTTCTGATTTGTGACTTTGGCATGAAATATATATTGCGTAGTGTTACGACATAGATACTATAGAAAAATATCGTACCAATAATACCTACACCAATCAGTAGCTCTAAGTAGTTATTGTGTGTATATTTACCTAAAAAATGTCTAGCATTATTTAGCCCTATTCCAAATATAGGGTCCCCTGAGAAGATATTGAATCCTTCGCTTATTAGGTGTGCTCTCTCTGCACTACTATGATCACCAGACTGCCCACCCATCATATCAAACATTCCAAGAAATCTTCTCTCTACAAGCAGGAGTATATTTTCAAGTTGTTGGGCATCTCCATATATAGTAAAAAGCTTTATAGCTACATAGAATATGATGATAAATAGTAAAATATTTTTTATCTTTAAGCTTTTAAATGAAAAGGAGAGTAAAATCATAAGAGGAGCAAGAATCATCGCTTTTCTTGAGACCGTTAGGATAATAATATAGAAAGAGAGAATAATACTTAGATAGTTATAGATTTTAAACCAATTTTGTATGGAGCTATAGGATAGGAGTACCAAACTGGAAAAAATAGTTAAAAGCATAGTCTTAGCTAGTGTATTTGAGTTTCCAACACTTCCCGCAAATCTTCCAAATTGAAAAATTTCATAACCAGGATCAATTATAGTGAGTCCGATTAAAATATTATAGAGTCCACCCAATAAAATACCATAAAGAATGGTCTGTTCAAGATTGTATCGTTTAAAAACAACATATAATATAAGTAGATTAAGTGTTACAATAATCAATCTGGT
>NZ_JAACKB010000235.1 GCF_010892395.1 Sulfurovum sp. bin170 | reverse complement strand
TAGTAGCAACAGCACTACTTGGAACAAGTACAACAGCTCTTATAGCTGGTGAAGAGTTAATTAAAAACGGAAGTTTTGAAAACTTTAGCATTGATAAAGATAATGGAAAGTGGAAGTTGGTTCAGTTTGACAACTGGAATGGAGATGGAGAAGTTTGGAATCATCAACTTGGTCGAACAGCAACAGAGGGAATCTACAAAGCAGAACTTGATGTTGGTAAAAACAGTGTAAATAGTTTAACCCAAACCGTCTCTACAGTTGCTGATGAAACTTATCTATTTAGTTTGGATGCTTATGCACGAAGAGCTGGTACATCTGATTTTGAACTTTTAGTTGATGGTGAATCTATTGGAATTATTACACCTAGTAAACATTGGGATAAATATGGTGTAGAGTTTATAGGTAAAGGGGGAGAACAGACCGTTTCTATAAAAGAGATAGCTTCTCAGGATAATGGGTTAGGTACAGTTATTGATAATATTTCTGTTCAAGTTACTAAAGAAATTGTTGAAAAATTTATGTACGACCCAAAATACAATGTAACAAAAGAGAAAGATGCCTCAAGATTTTTAGCACGAAGTACCTTTGGTGCAAACTTAAGTGAGATTCAGAGTTTAGATAATTATGATAAGTTTTTAGATACCCAGTTTAAGGCTACTCCTACTTATTTTTATGACCAAGTATTGGCTTTGGGGAGAGCTACTGGAAAGAACTTTAATTCGAATGCTATGTTTAGCTTTGGTCATTTTAATGCTGTATGGCTTAAAGTTGTTTTAGAATCTGAAGACCAATTGCGTCAGAGAGTCGCTTTTGCATTGAGTCAAATTTTTGTAGTTGGAAAAGAGAATACAACAGCCAAAAAAGATCATGTATTGATGTACTACTATGATATATTGGTTAAAAATTCATTTGGAAATTATCGTGACTTATTGGAAGAAGTTACATTAAGTCCTATAATGGGTACCTATCTTACTATGATTAATAACCATGCTACAAATATAGGAAAAGACACCCATCCCGATGAAAATTATGCCAGAGAGGTAATGCAACTCTTCTCTGTCGGTCTCTCTATGTTAAATATAGATGGTACAGTACAGCTCTCTAATGGAGAAGATATACCTACCTATACGCAAAGTGACATAGAAGGGTTAGCCAAAGTATTTACAGGTTTTACTTTTAATAAAGCAATAGAACATGCAAAATATCAGTATGCAGATAGAGATACAAACAGAACGGCAAGAATTCGATATGAAAAATTTATAACGCAATATACACCCATGAATTGGCATAAAAATTCAGTCTTAAATGAGCCTATGACTTGTATGGAAGAGAGGCATGAAGTGGGAGAGAAAGTTATCCTAAATAACACAACTATTCCTGCTGGACAAAGTTGTTTTGGTGATTTGGAGATGGCACTTGATACGATATTTAACCATCCAAATGTTGGACCTTTTTTCTCAAAACAACTCATTCAAAAGTTGGTCACATCAAACCCGAGTCCCTCTTATATAGCAAGAGTTGCGACTATTTTTAATGATAATGGAGAAGGTGTAAGAGGCGATTTAAAAGCAGTTATTCGTGCAATTTTGTTAGATGAAAATGCATTGGCAGAGGTAGATATTGAGAGCTCTTTTGGTAAGATAAAAGAGCCTGTGGTAAGATTTGCAGCCTTTATGAAAGCTTTTGAGACAACATTAGTAGCAGAGTTCCCTCTCTATGACCCTGCTAATATTTATGACCAAACTGTCTTACACGCAGATAGTGTTTTTAACTTCTATCAACCCGACTTCAGTGTTGGAAAAGAGCTGTTTGATAATAATCTTGTAGCACCAGAACTTCAAATTGCTACAGCCATGAATGTTACAAATCTCAGTAATACCTTTAAAACATTGATTTATGACCATAGTGAGGTTGCAATTATAGGAAAAGTATTTAATAAGCCAAGATATGAATACAAACATGCCATTAACCTTAATCCTGAGTATAGGTTGTTATTAGAGTCGCCAGAGTTGTTGATAGAACGATACAACTTGCTTCTGATGCAAGGTAATATGAGTGATGAGATGAAGGTACTGTTAAAAGAGTATATGGAAGAGCGTATAGCCAGTTTTAGAAGTAATGGAAGAAAGAGAGCTCTTTTAGATGGTCTATTTATTATTATGAATTCGCCACAACAAAATATTTTAAATTAGGAGATGAGATGAAAAGAAGAAGTTTTTTAAAAACAGTAGCAGTTGGTAGTGTATCTACATCTTTTATAACAAGTAAACTGTTAGCAGAGAGTAATACGCTCAATACAATAAGTTTTGACGATAACGAATTTAAGGCTATCGTTACTATATTTTTATCGGGAGGGAATGATAGTGTCAATATGTTGGTTCCCTATCATGAAGATAAATACAGTGACTACAAGGAACAGAGACCAAGCTTAGCCATACCAAGAGAAAATTTAAATCCTCTTAACCCTGAAGATGTAAGTGAAGAAGCTTGTGCGACACACCCATACTTACCTAAGATAAATCAGATGTACCGAGATAAAAAATTGGCTTTTGTTGCCAATGTAGGAACATTGGTAAAACCTACCACACAAGAAGAGGTTATTAGAAAAACAGCCATTTTGCCTCCACATCTATTTGCTCACGGCTCTCAAAGAGATATTTGGGCTTCTTGTCAGCCTTTTACTCTGAACAAGACAGGTTGGGCAGGGCGATTGAGTGATGAAGTAACGCTTGGGGAGGATGACTTTCCTTTTAATCAAAGTATAAAGGGTAAAAATTTATGGCAAAAAGGCATAAAGACCCAACCCTATATTTATAGTGTAGGTGGTGTAAAACAGTTTGGTGGTTTTACAACAAAATTTTCTGCTACTACCAAAGCTGTAGTTGAAGATATAAGTAATATTACCAGTGAGAATCCTCTCCTAAATGCTTATACAAAAATTCAGCAAAGTAGTATATCAAAAAGTAGAAAAGTAACGGCTGCTTTAGCTGGAGTTACTCTAAATACCAATTTTCCAGACAATCCTATAAATAAGAAACGATCTTACCTAATGCAACAAGTTAGAATGCTATCAAGAGTGTTAAAACAGAAGAGTCTGCTATCAAACAGTACCAATAAAGGGACATACTACATAGAACAATCAGGATACGACAGTCATGCCAATCAGACAAGAAAAATAAATAACGCATACCAAGATTTAGATGATGCTGTCTATTCATTGAGTCAAGCCCTTGAAGAGCTAGGATTAACCGATAAAGTTACGGTCATTTGTATGTCAGACTTTGGAAGGTCAGTTGGTAATAACAATGGTGGAACAGGTCACGGTTGGGGTGGACACTATTTCACCTTTGGTGGTGCAGTTAAAGGTGGAAAAATTTATGGTGATTTACCAGATTTGTCGAAAGAGAGTAAAGACCTTGTTCTTCATAGAAGGTTACTACCAACGACCTCTACCGAACAATACTTTGCTACGGTTACAAAATGGTTTGGACTTAGTGATGCAGAAAACCTTGGGCTTTTTCCGAATTTGAAGAATTTTCCTGAGGAGAAGAGGGATTTGGGGTTTATGGGGTAGAAAAAACATCTATGCAATGTAATCCTACTTTGAAATGGTTTGGAGTGGATAACGCTTTGATCGGTACAGTTTTGCTAAATTTGGGGGAATTAAAACCTATTGGTGGGAATTAGGAGTTGGGATTTTTACAGGGAATTTTTGTGTGATTTATTTAAAGTTTTATCAAGAAATAGTATATTAAGACTTTAAAAGTATAATTTTAATTATGAAAACTATAGAAAAATCTTACATAGGTTCTTATGAAGTAAAAAAATCAAAATTTATAGCTCACTTAGTTCCTATATCAGAGTATCAGGGGTTACAAGATAAGCTACGCACAGAACATCCCAAAGCGAGGCATGTCGTCTATGCTCTGCGTTATCTCAATGAATTTGACCAGATAGTAGAGAACTCTTCGGATGATGAGGAACCAAAAGGGGCTGCTGGTGTTCCATCGCTTAATGTGTTACGAGGTAAAGAGCTTATCAATGTAGCTCTACTGACAGTACGTTATTTTGGAGGTACAAAACTTGGAATTGGTGGGATGGCTAGGGCTTATGCTAATGCAGTTAAAGAAGTTATTCATAATTCTAATGTTATTTTATATGAAAAAGTGTTAGACTTCCATTTCAACACCACATATAGTGAGATTCAAAAGATTGAATACATTTTAAATAAAATAGGAATCATCCAAATAGAACGAAAATTTTTAAATGATGGTGTTGCTTGGGGTATTAAATCAACAGAGAAAAAATTAGAAGAGTTTAAGGAAGAACGAAAATGCATGAGATAGTGGACATTGTAGTAGATTTAGTGAGCCAATTTGGTTATTTGGGGATATTTATAATGATGTTTTTGGAGAGTACTTTTTTTCCTTTTCCTAGTGAGGTGGCGATGATACCTGCTGGGTATCTAGCCTCAAAAGGTGAGATGAATATGGTTATAGCAATAATTGCAGGTACTACAGGTTCTCTTGGTGGTGCGTTGTTTAACTACTATTTGGCTAAAAAATATGGGCGAAAAGGGGTTTTGGCTTTTGGTAAGTACTTCTTTTTTACAGAAGATAAGCTAAAAAAGATGGAGGAGTATTTTGTCAATCACGGTTCATTCTCTACTTTTGTAAGTCGTCTTATTCCTGGGATTCGTCAGCTCATCTCTCTTCCTGCTGGGCTTTCAAATATGGATATAAAGAAGTTTTCACTATACACAACAGCAGGTGCAGGGATTTGGGTGACTATCTTAGCTCTGTTGGGATATTTTATTGGAGAGAATGAGGCTCTACTAAAAGAGTATCTTCATCAGATTATTGCTGGAACATTGACTCTTATTGCTATTGCAACGGCTCTTTATATTTGGAAACATAAGTCAAAAAAGATATAATTGCCTTAAAAGTAAAAAGAGGGCAATTATGAGAAAATTTTTAATAAAGGCAAAAGAGTCTACACAGATTATAGCTACTTTGGATGGTAAAACAAAAGATAAGATACTAACAGAGATGGCTCATGCTATTTTTGAACAGAGAGGTTATATCATTACTGAAAATAGTAAAGATATGAATGATGGAAGAAAAAATGGTCTTGACTCTGCACTTCTTGATAGACTTCTGCTTGATGAAGAGAGAGTCAAAGCTATAGCAAAATCACTTGTGCAGATAGCAGGATTAAAAGAACCAGTAGGTAGAGTTCTTGATGGTTGGGTTACTGATGATAATTTGCGAATAGAGAAGGTCTCTGTGCCTATTGGTGTGGTTGGTGTTATCTATGAGTCCAGACCAAATGTCACCTCTGATGTGGGAGCTTTATGTTTCAAGAGTGGAAATGTAGCTATACTCAAAGGTGGAAAAGAGGCAGAGAACTCAAATCAAGCTATCGCAAAAGTGCTTCAAGATGTTTTACTGAAAAATAGTCTACCAAAAGAGCTAATATCACTGCTTCCTGATAGTTCAAGAGAGGGTGTTGCGAAGCTTATCAAAGAGGATGAGTTTGTTGACCTTATTGTACCTAGAGGTGGTGAGGCTCTTATCAAATATATCTCCAAAAACTCCTCTGTGCCAGTTGTAAAACATGATAAGGGGCTTTGTCATACATATATTCATGTAGATGCAAATCCACAAAAGGCTATCAATATCGCTCTCAATGCCAAGTGTCAAAGACCTGGTGTATGTAATGCGATGGAGACTCTGATAATAGATAAAAAGATAGCTAAATCGGTTCTTCCATCTCTCTATAGAGCGTTTGTTGATGCAGGGACAAAGCTAAGAGGTTGTCTGAAAACTAGAGAGTTTATATTTATAGACTATGCGACGGATGAACACTTCAATACAGAGTATCTAGCAAATGAGTTAAATATCAAAGTTGTTGAAGGTATTGATGAAGCTATGGCACATATTACGAAGTATGGGTCAGGTCACTCTGAGGCTATTATTACAGAGAACTACTCTGCTTCTGAAAAGTTTATGAGTGTTATAGATGCTGCTTGTGTCTATGTCAATGCTAGTACAAGATTTACTGATGGTGGTGCATTTGGATTTGGTGCAGAGGTTGGTATCTCGACTAATAAACTACACGCTAGGGGACCAATGGGCGTAAATGAGCTGACTACTTATAAATTTAAGATATATGGGAATGGGCAGATTCGGTAGATGTGGGGTTATAATATCAACCCTACTCCTGTTTTTGGTGACTCTTGATGCAAAAAATATGGATGTGCCTATTGTCATTACATTTGAGGGAAACAGAAAGATAGCTACCTCTTCGCTAGAGGGAGTTGTGGGTGCTAAGAGACCTTCACCTATTGCACTATGGAAAGATAACAGAGCCACTATAAATGCCCTATATATCCCTAAACTTGATGAGATTTTTAGACTCTATTATCAAAAAGAGGGGTTTTATGATGCTAATATAAGCCATAAGATTGATGTATATGGAATACATTTTTTTATAAAAGAGAATAAATATATAAAAGTTAAAGATATAGAGATAAAAAGTGACTTTTATATAGATGATTTGGTACAACTTAGAAAAAAGAGACGATTTAGAGCAGAACTATTCTCCAATACAAAATCAGATATCAAAAATAGGTTGTTGGAGAGTGGATTTTGTAATTATGATTTAGAGACAAAAGCTTATATTGATTTGGAAAAATATAGTGCCAAGATAGAGATAGAGTTGAAAAAGGGGTCTCTATGCCATTTTGGAAAGATAGATATAGATGGTTCGCAGAGTATTGATGATGAAGTAGTCCTCTCTAGGCTTCATTTTAGAGAGGGAGAGATATTTGATATAGAGAAGATAAAGGAGAGCTACAACTCACTATATGCACTAGAGGCTTTTGACAAAGTCCATATAAAAGAGAACAGAAGCTCCAAAAATCTATTAACTTTTGAAGAGATTAAAAAAAAATATAAATCTATCTACAGAACAGACTCTTTTGATAAAGTTTATGAAAAGATTGGCAAAAAGAGAGAGAGTACTATACCCATGTCTGTAAAATTCAGAGAGATAGAGCAGAAGAGTCACTCACGCATAGGGGTAGGATATGCTACAGATTTAGAGTTTCAAGCAAAATATCACTGGGAGTACAAAAACTTTTATGGTGGAGGTAGACAACTGCTTTTTGATATTTTGTACTCAGAAAAGCAGAAACGGATAGAGAATAACTTCCTAAACCCTGCATTTTTGATGCTCTGGGGTTATCATATGGATTTTCAAAATAGTGCTGGTTATAGTGAGGAGAGAAATCTTCATGATTATGATGAAAAAGTTATCTATGATAAGGTCTATCTACTTCATAGAGGAGATAAGTGGTTTCATAGTATAGGTATTGGCATAGAGAATAGAGATATATCTGATGATAGAAGTTTCTTTTTTATATATCCATTTATGAAGCTTATCTATGACCTAAGAGACTCCAAGATAAACCCAAAAAATGGATTTTACTTTTCACATGAGATGGAGTATGGTCTGCCATATTCACCTGATAGTACAACTTATCTCAAATACCTAGAGGAGATTAGAGCTATATATACACTCAACAGCGTAACACTATCGGGTATTGGTCGAATAGGAGCTATTAAAATATATGATAATAGGTTGCCAGAGTCAAAAAAGTTTTTTGCAGGGGGTGCTTTTTCTAACCGTGCCTATGGGTATGATAGGATTGGAATTACCTCATCTTCTACAGATACTTTAGAAAATAGAGGTGGTTATAATATCGCAAACTTGACGCTAGAAGCGAACTTCCCACTCTACAAAAGTATCCATATGGGATTTTTTTCAGATAGTACTATGATAAGTGAAAATCAGGGAGTTTGGGAGTTTACAGATAGAGTTATCTACTCAGCAGGTTTTGGTTTTCGTTATATGACACCTATTGGACCATTTAAGATAGATTTTGGGTTTAATGTTAACAAATATAGTGAAAATGCTATACATTTTCAGATAGGTCAGTCGTTTTGATTCGTCTCTTCTACTGGCTAATGGTTCTTATAGAGATTCTGTTAATCTTTGGCACTATACTGCTTTTTATTATAACAGATTCACGGACTATTCATATCGCTACCAAAAATATTTTGAGAGAGTATGGTGTAAACTATAAAAAGATTTCAGGAAACCTATTTACTGGGATAGAGGTCTCTTCGCTTAAATATAATGGCAGGAAACTTGTAGAGAGTGCTACTATATACTGGAATCCTTTCGCCTTGGTACACAATAGAGTTCATATAACTAGATTACAACTACAAGGTGTTGAGCTAGAGGGTATTGTTACTGCGTTGGATACTCTACCCAAATCAGATGGAGAGAAAGATAAGTCAACTCTATTTTTTGATTTCCATATTGATAAGATTAATTTGACAGTTAACCCTTTTGTCTATCATGGTGTAGAGTTCAAAAATTTCTATTTTGGAATGGTCGGTTTAGCTGTTGATAGAGATATGCAGATGAGAAGTGAAGTGATTAATTTTTTAGTAGATTCAGATTTAGTTGATTTGAATTTAAGAGGTAAAATAGAGCAAAATAGTCTAAATCTTGATAATTTACAACTGCTAAAGATTGACCCAAAAGTCATTACCTATTTTGTGAGAAGTATTAAAAAAGAGCAGAAGAGTAAGATGAATTCCCAAAAAGAGGGAAATAAAGAAGATAAAAAGGAGACTAATAGTAGTGGGGTAGCTCTAGGAGATATTACCGTGGATAACTTTTTTGCTACAATGAAAAAAACAACCTATGGCCCAGTTACTATTGATAAGACCAAAATTATTGCCCAAAATCTATTGATAGAGCCTAAAAATGGTTTTGAATACTCTGCAACAGAAGCTTCTATCTCTACAGATACAACTTTTGCTTCTACGAAACAGGTGGGGTATATCAAGAACTCTTCGTTTTATGGCAAAGGAGATATATTGACTAAAAAATATCTCTATGATAGGTACTCTCTACCTCTAAATCAAAAAGAGCTAAAAAAAATCCCTGCGAAACTAAAGGTAAATCATCAAGGTGTCTGGGTAGAGGTAGAACATGGGGTAAAAGATATTTTAGCTTTGAAAAATAGTGATTTCAATGTCAACCTAAAAAAAGTAAAACATAAGTTTGACTATCTATATAGTGATTTTTTTATCAAAATAGGCTCCAAAGGGATAGGCTCAATCACCTATGCTGATGAGGTAGAGATAGAGAGTATTGTCGATATTGATTTTAGTGGTGATGGTGATACAGAGGTGGTCTATAGTGGAGAGGTGAAACTAAAAACGATAAAAAATATTCCGAAAGAGGTATCTGAAAACTTGCTTGAAAATTTAACGGCTAAATATAGAGGAACACCTGATGAGCTACTTGGGAGAGCTGATTCACAACAGATAAAGGGAACTTTTTTTACAGATGGTTATGAAAATGCCAAGCTCAAAATAGATAGTAAGGGAACTCTGCCTCTTGATAATCTCCTAAAAAGTCTACCTAAAGGTCTATATAAAGGTTCTTTAGGAGAGATACAAAGTGACTCTTATATAGATTTTTTTGATAGTAGTAAGAGTAAAATCGGTATAGATATAGATTCAAATCTCATTAACCTAAAAACCTCTATGGAGCTTAAAGAGCCATTCAAGATAAAATTCTCTGCCTCTATTCCAAAAGATTCAAAAATAACCAATATAGACAAGAGGATAAGAGTGAAAAATATATCAAATATAGATGGAGAGGTGATATTAAATAGAGATATAACTCATATTTCACTCTTCAGTGAAGATTTGAAATTTTCTTGTGATTATAACAGTGAGAGAGATAGATTTGGTAGAGGATTGATAGTCATAGCAGATGAGAAGATAAATTTTGATGGTAGTCTCTCTTCCAAAATAGATATAAAGAGTCATATAGAGAATATGGATAGATTTGGTAAAACTATCAATAGATATTATGATATTAATCTTCCAAAGATGTCAGGTAGAGCCGATATAGATATGAAATTCAATGCAGATAGTAGTCTAAATATCTTTGCAAAGAGTAAAAACATTGGCTATATGGATTTCAGAGGGGATATAGAGACTACTGTAAATATTGACAAAAATAGAGTAGTTGATATAGAGTTTAAGAGTAAAAAGCT
>NZ_JAACKB010000234.1 GCF_010892395.1 Sulfurovum sp. bin170 | reverse complement strand
GCCTTTGTTTTTGGGAGAAGAAAAGATGAAGTTTTTCTAAAACTCAAAAAGCTATTAGAACCATTCAAAATAGGAAAATATTATACAGATAATTGGGGCTCGTATAGTAAAAACCTAGATGAAAACAAGCATGAAATTGGAAAGAGAAATACGCAAACAATTGAGAGAAAAAATCTTACTTTAAGAACAAGAGTTAAGAGACTTACTCGAAAAACTATCTGTTTCTCTAAGTCTATCAAAATGCATGATATTGTTATTGGTCTCTTGATTAATGTTTTGGATTTTGGACTTTTGATATAATGAAAAATTATATCAACGGAATTGGTACACTACCCACTAAATTAATAACTAGATTTTAACACAAGGAGTAAATGCCTCATCTTCTATAATTCTCAATTGGCTCTTCTCATAAGAGCCAATTATTTTGATTTTCTTTACATATAAGTTTAACTCTTCTAGTGCTTTTTGCAAATCACAACACTCCAAAGAGCCATCTACATCTATATGAAAATGACTCTCTTTTAGTCTCCCTAGAGGTATGTAGCTCTCTATTTTAAGTATATTCACACGATTTTTTGCAAAACCCCCAAGAGCTTGATAGAGAGCAGAAGGGATGTTTCTGACTTCAAATATAATTGAAGTTATATACTCTCTCTGCTTTTTTATCTCTCTCTTTTTTGAGTTAGACAGAACAATAAATCGTGTAAAATTATTTTTTTGGTCTTGAACATTCTCTTTTAAAATCTTGAGACCATAAGTTTTGGCGGCCAATGATGAAGCGATAGCAGATAGATATATACTACCTCTCTCTTTTATCTCTTTGGCTGAACCTGCCGTATCAAACTGTGCTGTTGCTCTGATATTTAATGCTTTGAGTGTATTACGGCACTGTGCTAGACCTTGTGGATGAGAGTAGGCGTATTGGATATTCTCTAATAAACTATCTTCTAAACCCATCAGACAGTGTTCTATCTTCTGATAATGTTCACCTACTATCTGCAACTTCATCTCTGGAATTAGACCATAAAACTCATCAACTCTACCAGCTGTTTTATTCTCAATAGGAATCATAGCAAAGTCTGATTTCCCCTCTTCTACCTGCTCCATTGCATCTTCAAAGGTCTCATTTTCCAAACACTCTATCTCCTCACCAAAATAGCCATAACATGCCAAATGTGAATAAGCTCCTGCGATACCTTGATATGAGACTTTGACTCTTTTTGACATTCTATTTACTCTTTACTCTATTTTTTATGCTCTATTTTATGTAGAGTATCATCATCATTATGGGTGATACTACTTGTTCCAAACACTTTACCCATAATGTGTTTAAATCCTGTCTCATTCTCTTCATATTCTCTCTCCGACTCTTGCAATGCACTCTCCCAAGCAGATGAGAATCCAGGGGCTTGTAGCATCATTTTACGCAAAGCAGTATCATATATATTAAACTGTCGAAGCTCTGCCCGTCCAGGTTTCTGTCCCAATGTTTTTACTGAAATTCTTAAGTTCTCATTATCTTTTTTGAGTCCCTCTATCTCGTCCATAAGTGTTTTATTTCCTGTATCTGTAATCTTCATCTGTCGCTCTAAGTGGTCTTTGTACTCTTTTAACTCTTTTTTGTGTTTTTTGACTACAAAAAATGATTTTATTGTACTTAATAACCATCCAATTACAATACCTCCAATAATTATCAATATAGTCTGTGCATTTAACTCTATCTCCATATAGTTTTTCCTTTAATAGTTTATTTTTTTGATTATAACATAAGAATTTAAATAAAAAATAGATTTATATGATAAAATTTCAAGATGAGAATAGATTTGCACAATCATACTACGCGTTGTAACCACGCAGAGGGTACAATAGATGAGTATATAGAACGAGCGATAGAGCTTGGAATTGATATTTATGGATTTAGTGAACATGCTCCTATGGATTTTGACCTAGAGTATCGTCTACTATTTAGCAATATGGGCGATTATGTTCAAGATGTACTATCGGCTAAAGAGAGATATAGAGATAAGATAGAGATACTTCTTGGCTATGAGGTAGATTATCTTGAAGGTTATATGGATGAGAGAGTTTTAAAAGCTGATGTGGACTATCTAATAGGTTCCGTTCACTTTCTTGATAAGTGGGGATTTGATAATCCTGAATTTATCGGTGGATGGGAGAGTCGCAATATAGATGATATTTGGCAAGAGTATTTTGATGCTATAGAGGCTATGGCAAAAACGGGCTATTTTGATATAGTAGGACATCTTGACCTTATCAAAGTTTTTAAATTTATGCCATCAAAAGATATACGACTAATTGCCAAAAATGCACTAATAGCTATCAAAAAATCAGGCATGGTAATTGAACTCAACGGAGCAGGTCTTCGAAAACCAATTAAAGAGATATATCCATCTGCTTCACTACTAGAGGTAGCATATGAACTCAATATCCCCATCACCTTCTCCTCCGACGCACATACACCTGAACAGGTGGGTTTTGGATATAGCAAAGCTACGGCACTAGCCAAAGAGGTTGGATACACAAAAGCTGTTACTTTTGAACGGCGACAACAACAATTGATTACTTTTTAATCAAAAAATCCTATGGTTTTAAAAAAGTTTCCGATACAATCAACGCAACTTAAAACTTTAGGAGAAACAAATGGGTAAATTTGTAAACAATGTAGATGAATTTTATAAATTCTGTGAAGAGAATGAAGTAGAGTATGTGGATTTTAGATTTACAGACATCAGAGGTGCATGGCACCATATTTCATATAGAATGGATGCTGTAGATGCTGGTATCTTAAATGGTCTTCCATTTGATGGCTCTTCCATCGAAAACTGGCAACCGATTGAGAAGTCAGATATGCTCCTTAAGCCAGATATTGAGACAGCGTTCCTTGACCCATTTACAGCTGATAGTACCATTATCGTTATCTGTGATGTTTATGACATCTATAAAAATGACCTCTATGAGAGATGTCCACGAAGTATCGCTAAAAAGACTTTGAAGTATATGGAAGAGTCTGGTGTGGGTGATGATGCGTTCTTTGGTCCAGAAAATGAGTTCTTTATCTTTGATGATGTTAGAATCTGGTCAGGGGTTAACCAAACTGGATACAGAGTTGACTCTGAAGAGGGTGAATGGAACTATGGAACTGGTTATGAGATGGGCAATATGGGTCACCGACCAGGAACAAAAGGTGGTTACTTCCCAGTAATGCCAACAGATACTATGGTTGACCTTAGAGCTGAGATGATGCAAGTAATGGATGATATTGGTCTTACTGTTATGTTGGGTCACCATGAAGTTGCACAAGCACAAGGCGAGATTGGTATCAAATATGCGGGACTCATCGAAGCTGCTGATAATGTACAAAAGTACAAATATGTTGTAAAAATGGTAGCACACCTCAATGGTAAAACAGCTACATTTATGCCAAAACCACTCTATGGAGATAATGGTAACGGTATGCATGTTCACCAATCAATCTGGAAAGAGGGTAAAAATCAATTCTATAAAGAGGGTGAGTATGCAAACCTAAGTGAGATGGCTCTACAGTATCTTGGTGGAATATTCAGACACTCAGGTGCAGTTGCGTCATTTACAAACCCAAGTACCAACTCATACAAAAGATTGGTTCCAGGATATGAGGCTCCAAGTATCTTGACATACTCTAGCCAAAACCGTTCAGCTGCTTGTCGTATTCCTTATGGTGCGGGTGAGATGGCAACAAGAATTGAGACAAGATTCCCAGATAGCACTGCTTGTCCTTACCTCTGTTTTTCAGTTCTTATGTTAGCTGGACTTGATGGTATCAAAAACAAAGATGTTCCTGTTGGACCTATGGATATTGACCTGTTTGAGCTTACACTTGATGAGATTAAAGAGAGAAATATTCCTCAGATGCCAAGAACACTAAGAGAGGCACTAGAAGGTCTTCGTGAAGACTTTGAGTTCCTTAGACCTGTTATGAGTGATGAGTTTATTAATGCTTATAGACGATATATGTTTACTAGTCAAGTTCACCAAGATGAGGCTAGACCTACAGGATTTGAGTTTAAGACTACTTATTCTTGTTAATTATAAGGGCAGACACATTGGTCTGCCCCTACAAATCTCCTCTCTATTATTTTCCCTTAATCTCTTTTCCGATATAATCACGCGTTTGTAAAATCTACAGACAAATTCTCTCGTAGTTAATCCTTGAATGGTTGCACAGTTGTGTGTTAAGGGCTACAGTGAAACAAACCTATAGACTACGGTCTCTAAAAATATTATTTTTGTCTTAAAATATATAATTTTGAAACCCATTGGAGTCGGAGGCTTTAGCCCCGAACAAGACGAGGCTAAAGCCATCGTTTCCTAGATTTTCAACTCAATTATCTATTTTTGGACTTTTGCAAGGAGCAAAATATGGTAACAATGAAAGACTTACTCGAATGTGGTGTACACTTCGGTCACCAAACAAGAAGATGGAATCCAAAGATGAAAAAGTTTATTTTTGGTGAGAGAAAAAATATCTATATTATCGACCTACAGAAGACTCTTAGATACTTCAAATACACTTATGGTGTAGTAAAAGAGGCAGCAGCAGAGGGTCAAACAGTTATCTTTGTAGGAACTAAAAAACAGGCTCGTTCAGGTGTCAAAGAACATGCAGAGAGATGTGGTATGCCATATGTATCTACAAGATGGTTAGGTGGGATGTTAACAAACTACCCAACAATGAAAAAATCTATCAGAAAACTCGAAATTATTGAGCAGATGGAGGAGAGTGGACAACTTGACCTTTTGACTAAAAAAGAGGCTCTAATGCTAACAAGAAAAAAAGCAAAACTATCTGCTTATCTTGAAGGCTTCAGACATATGAAAAAACTTCCAGATATGATGTTTGTTATTGATGCTGTTAAAGAGCATATTGCTGTTAAAGAGGCTAGAAGAATGGGTATGAAAGTTATCGCTCCACTAGATACAAACTGTGACCCAGATGTAGTTGACTATCCAATCCCAGGAAATGATGATGCTATCCGTTCTATCAATCTTTTCTGTAAAGAGATGGCAGAAGCGATAATCGAAGGAAAAGCTGAACTAGCTGAAAAAGAGGGTATGCAGGCTACAGATGCACCATCAGCAGATGCAGAACTTGCAGAGGCTATGATGGCTCCTAGAGATGAAGCTACAGAAGATAAAGCTACAGAAGATGAGAAGAAAGAGATTGTTGCAGAGGCTGTAGCTGAAGGTGGTTCAGAAAAAGATGAACTTACTAAGCTTACAGGTATTGGTCAAGTTGGTCAAGAGAACCTCTATGCTGCGGGTATTACAACATTTGCTCAAATCGCAAAGATGAATGAAGAGACAGCAAAAGCAGCAAAAATAAAAACTGAAGCTATTGCAGAAGCTAAAGAGTTGGCAGGAGCATAAGAGATGGCAAATTTTGGACCAAAAGATATTAAAAAACTAAGAGAGACTACTAGTGCAGGGATGATGGATTGTAAAAATGCACTAAAAGAGTCAGATGGTGATTTTGATGCGGCTGTTGCATGGCTAAAAGAGAAAGGTCTAGGAGCCGCTGCTAAAAAGTCTGGTAAAGTTGCTGCAGAGGGTGTTGTATCTATCGAAGTATCTGATAACAAAGCTGTTGTAGTTGAGATTAACTCTCAAACAGACTTCGTAGCTCAAAATGATATTTTTAAGGGTGTTGTTTCAGAGATTACAAAACACGCTTTTGATAACAGTTTGGCTGATGCAGATGCTATTAACAGTTCAGAGATTGATGGTCAACCGTTTGCTGATTATCTATCACTTAAAATTGCTACTATTGGTGAGAACCTAGTAGTAAGAAGAGCTGGTATGGTATCTTCAGACGATGATACCGTAGCTATCAATGGTTATCTTCATGCAAATAGCAGAGTTGCTGTTCTTCTTGGTGCAAAATGTGAAGATGCTACTATTGTCGAAAAAGTAAGAGGCGAACTCAAAAATATAGCAATGCACGCAGCAGCTATGAGTCCAACTACTCTATCTTATAGTGATTTTGATGCTGATTTTGTTGAGTCAGAGACAAAAGGTAGAATCGAAGTTGTTAAAAAAGATAACGAAGAGAGAGTAAGACTTGGAAAAGCTCTTAAAAATGTTCCTACATTTGTAAGTAGACTACAACTAACCGATGAGGTTATTGCAGAAGCAAAAACAGCTATCGAAGCTGAACTAAAAGCAGAGGGTAAACCAGAGAAAATTTGGGATAGAATCGTTCCTGGTAAACTAGATAGATTTATCTCTGATAATACTCTACTTGACCAAGAACTTGCACTTCTTGACCAGAAATATGTTATGGATGATAGTGTTACTGTTGGAGAGCATATTGCAAAAATATCTGGTGGTAAAGCTCTAATTACTGACTTTATTAGACTTGAAGTTGGTGAAGGTATCGAAGTTGTTGAGGAAGATTTTGCAGCAGAAGTTGCAAAGCAGATGGCGTAAAGATTAATCCACCTCGTTCCCACCGTCTCGGTGGGAATGCATAGACAATATTGGAACATAAAGGATAATTAAATGTCCACCCCCCTATTAAAAGCAACCAACATAGCCCACTCATTTGACTATCAACTTTTTACTGATGTAGATTTTGAACTCCAACCCCAAGAGAGTATTGCCATTCTCGGACGAAGTGGCTGTGGAAAATCAACGCTACTTCATATATTCTCTAGTTTTATAGTTCCCAATGAGGGTGAAGTTCATCTCTTGGGTCATAATCTTTATAGACTGAGAGATGAAGAGATTGAGCAGATTCGCAGAGATGATTTAGGTATTGTATTTCAAGCTCACTATCTATTTAAAGGCATGAAAGCTATAGAAAACCTAGAGATTGCGACTCTCCTATCAAATGAGACTATTGATGATAAACTACTAGAACAACTAGAGATAAAAGAGTTAATGGAACAAAAAATCGGTGAGCTATCAGGTGGACAACAGCAACGAATCTCTATCGCTAGAGTTCTTAGCAAAAAACCCAAAATCATCTTTGCAGATGAGCCTACTGGAAATCTTGACAGAGAGACAGGCAATCTAGTTATGAGAGTACTTTTGGACTATATCAAAGAGAACAGTGCCTCTATGGTACTTGTAACTCATGATGAGAATATGGCTAAACTGTGCGATAAACGATATATCTTAGAGAACAAAAATTTAGAGGAGTTTTAGATGACTCTCTCTCTTGTTGATATATCTATCAAAGCATCTTTATTTTTTATCGTATTTTTTGGTGGGATATTGATTACCAAGTTTATCATAAAATGGTTAAAATTATAAAAAGAGCTAAAACCTAATTATAAAAAGTGTCAACACAGCCGAACTAACAACCCCACCAATCATAGGCGAAGCAATCCTCTGCATCACTTCACTCCCAACCCCATCAATATACATAATCGGAATCAACCCACCCAAGATAGAAAACACGGTCATCAACTTAGGACGCACACGCAAAACAGCTCCCTCATAGATAGCCTCTTTTAGATTTTCAGTAGTTCTCTTTTTCACTTTTTCCACAGCCTCTTCCAAGTAAATAATCATCACAATAGCCGTCTCTGTTGCCACCCCAATGAGTGATAAAAATCCAACAATCACAGCAATTGAGAAGTTGAAATTTAACATATCCACATAGAGTATCCCTTCAACCGTGGCAAATGGCAAGGTTAAAAAGACGATTAGGGCATTTCGCATACTCTGTAGCCCCATATAGATAAGGATAAAAGTTACAAAGAGCGTAATCGGCACAATAAAAAGGAGTCGTTCCATTGCTGATTCGAGATATTCACTCTCTCCTGCCCATTCAAAATAGTAGCCTGTTGGTAGTTTGAGGTCAGCCAAGAGTTTCATTCCCTCTTTTTTGTAGGCTTGTGAGGTTGTCCCTTGATTTGGAGTAATGTAGATAAAGATAACCTTTTTACCCTTTTCAGCTTTCAGGATAGAAGGAGCTTCTTTGTAATAGAGGTTGGCAAAGGTTTTAAGTGGTGCATATCCATAAGGTGTTTTAATCCGTATATTTCCCATGCTGGTCACATCGGCTCTGGAACTTATGCCTATCAGACAGGAAGATTGAAAAACAGTAAGATTGATATGGATTTAAAAGTCGATGGTCATTTTCAAAAATATGATTTTGGTATTAGATTTCAGCCATTGGAGGTAGATTATCAGTTGGGTTGGTTCACCATTAGCCCACGCTTCTATGCTACGCTGGGGTATCGTTATACAGCTTGGGATTTGGATGACATCCATATAGATATTAGTGGTATGAATATCTCATCTGAGTCAGCTGATTTCAGTATGAATTCTAAAGTTGGGTATTTTGGGGTTGGGTACTCATTTTAGTGAGTACATTAACCATTTAATTTATTGGCTGTCAACAAGATTATTAATCAACATTCTCTCTTCGTCCAATGAAAGATAACGCCACTCACCGATTTTGATATTGAGTTTAAAACTACCAATACTAATTCGGTTCAAGTTTAAGACCTTCAATGGTGTCCCAAATTTTGGGTCTTTAAGTGACCCAAAAAGCCTACGAATATGTCGATTCTTTCCCTCGTCAATCTCTACTTTGAGTTTTGTTTTCGCACCACCAATGCCTATTTTTTCGACATTAAGGGCTTTAAGTATATCGTTCTTGCTTTCCATTCCATTCATAGCCGATGCAATATGTTCGTCTGTTACATGACCTCTAACCCAGATTTCGTAAACCTTAATGCAATTCCCAGGTTTGGTCAACACATTGCCTATTTTGCCGTTGGTTGTAAACAATAGAAGCCCCTTAGATTCTAAATCAAGTCGTCCGATGGGCATCCATCCGTCAACAAAAACCCAATCGGGTAAAAGGTCATAAACTGTTTTTCGCCCACGCTCATCAGACCGTGTGACCACATAACCCTTAGGCTTATTGAGTACTAACAGTTTTTTAGAATCATTCGTTGTTCTATTCATTAGGTGTATTCCTTGGGTGTTTTTGATGAACCCTTAAATTAAGATTGGGGTTATTCTTTTATGATGCAAATCCACCCTTCTTTAATTTCTCATTCATCTGAAACTATATCCTAAAAACTAAATTTTTTCATTTTTTTGTGGGTCTGCGTTCCAACTGTTTGTCTCTTTTGTATTGTTCATTTTCACTTATCTATCACCCAATTCACAACCTTCGACCGAGCATAAACCTTCCCAAACTCATCTTCCACACTTACCTCAAACGACAACCTTCTTTTTTTCTCTTCCACCAATGAAGCCGTCACATAAATATCTATGACTTCTGCTGATTGCATTTAAAACCCTTCTGTCGTATCTTCCAACAAAAAAGAGACCAAAGACACAAGCTCAATTCTAACCCCATCCTCTTCATAAAAACCCTCTTCTCCATAGGTTATAATCAAACCTCTATTTAAATCGTACTGTTTACAAGCATTGACCAAGCCTTTAAATTCTCTGGCTTTTGTCTTCTCATTATCCATCTCATAGGTTACTTGTATCGCCCCCGTTACTCTTCCTTTTTCGACCACTACAAAGTCACACTCTGATGTTCTGTCCGTATGATAATATATCTCTTTCTCTCTTCGTCGTAGCTCCAAAAAGACAGCATTTTCCATAGATTTCCCTATATCATCAGAAAATTTATAGAGAAGTGTATTGTTAAAACCTATATCTATAGAGTAAACTTTTTTGTCCGTTTGTGTGGTGATTTTTTGACTATACTTGTCAAGGGTTAAACTCAAATATATATCTTCTACATAGCCCAAATACGCATAAAGACTATTTTTACTAATTTTAAAACCACTAGATTTAAGGTCATTATAGATTTTATTAACAGAGACCAACTTCGTCGAAGAGGCTAAAATACGCTTTAAAAAGAACTTTAACGCTTCTATATTTTTAATCGAAAATCGCTCTATCAAATCTTTGTAAATCATCACATTATAATAGTCTTGAAGAATCTTCTCTCTAATTCTATCATCAAAAAGAAGTATCTCAGGAAAAGCTCCATCCTGTAAAAACTTCTCTAAACGGTTATGAATAAAGGCTAAACTTTTGGTACTATATAAATCTACTTCTATCTTCTCAAAAGCCAAATATTCACGAAAAGAAAGAGGAAAAACCTCATAAGTAATGGTTCGACCACGCAAAGAGGTAGCAATATCTCGACTCAACAGCTT